>CAIUOO010000297.1 GCA_903900795.1 uncultured Gemmatimonadota bacterium
TCGCTGATGGCGTCATCGCGGATGGCGTGACGGATGAGCGTGTGCCGGCGCCGCTGCGGAATCGTTCCATTCCCGACGCCGCGTTCATCCCCATGCGCAGCTACCCCGACATCGACGCGGCCGTGGCGTGGCTGCGCGACGTGCTCGGCGCCCGCGAGCATCTACGCATCCCGCGAGCGCGCGGACAACAACGCGTGCAGCTCACCATCGGCACGGGTGCCATGGTCGTGGTGGCGTGGGATGCGG
The DNA here is from genome assembly GCA_903900795.1 of uncultured Gemmatimonadota bacterium. GTDB lineage: Bacteria > Gemmatimonadota > Gemmatimonadetes > Gemmatimonadales > Gemmatimonadaceae > Gemmatimonas. Next base: position 247 of record CAIUOO010000297.1, read on the forward strand.
CCGCGGTGCCCGCCACCGGTGGACGTCCACCGGCGGTGCTCATGGTGCGGGTTGCCGACGTGCACGCCGCCTACGCCCGTGCCCTCGCGCTTGGCGCGACCAGCCTCACCCCGCCCGCCGATCACGCCGACGGCGAACGTCAGGCCTCCGTGCGCGACCCGGCCGGGCACGCCTGGACGCTCACGCAAACGATCGCCGATGTCGACCCGGCCAGCTGGGGCGGCGAACTCGTCGAGTCACCGGCGCGTGGGTAGACTTCGCCGGATGAGGATGACATGAGGATGACATGAGGATGTCATGAGCAACGGCGCACGCATTCTGGTGGTAGCAGCCACGGCACGCGAACTCGCGACGCCCGATGGATGGCATACGCTGCTGTGCGGCGTGGGTCCCGTGGAGGCCGCGGCACGCACGGCGGCCGCGATTGCCGCATGGCCGCCGGCTGCCATCCTGCACGTCGGCATCGCCGGTGCGCGTCGCGCTCGTGCGTTCGCGCCGGCCTCGCTCGTGATCGGCTCCGAGGCGCGTTACTGCGACGCGAACGTGCCGACCCAATGGGCGCCGGGTTCGGTGCATGCATCGGTCACGTTGTTGCACGCTGTGCAGCGCGCACTGCCCAACGCGCCCACGCTCACCATCGGCACCAGTGCCCGCGTGGGCGGCACGGTGCACTGCGATGTGGAAGCCATGGAAGGGTTCGGCGTGCTCCGTGCCGCCCAACTCGCGGGTGTGCCGGCCATCGAAGTGCGCGCGATTTCGAACGACATCGAAGAAACGGATCGCGCGCGCTGGCATTTCGATGCGGCCTTTGCCGCTATCACCGCGGTCACACCGCAACTGGTGCACGCGGTGCGCGAGGCACTGACCGATGCATCCGCCCATGCGTGAACTGACCTTCGGCTATTCCCCCTGCCCCAACGACACGTTTGCGTTTCACGCGCTCACGTTCGGCCTCGTCGACACGCCCGTACGCATTACGCCCGTGCTGCTCGACATCGAGGAACTGAACCGGCGCGCGCATCACGGCGCGTTCGATCTCACCAAACTCAGTGTCGGTGCCTTCGCCGCCATCGGCAGCGGCTATCGCCTGCTCCGCAGCGGCGCAGCCCTCGGTCACGGCGTGGGTCCGCTGGTCGTCACGCGCACACCGATGACGCTGGCCGATGCGGTGAGCGGTCGCGTGGCGATCCCCGGTCGCGAAACCACCGCGTATCGCTTGCTGCGTCTCGCGGCGCCAAATCTCGACGCTATCGTCGAGATGCGCTACGACCGCATTCTGCACGCCGTGCGCAGCGGCGACGTGCAGGCGGGGCTCGTCATTCACGAGAGCCGGTTCACCTACGCCGAGCACGGTCTGCATAAGGCGATCGATCTGGGCGACTGGTGGGAGCGCGAAACCGATTTGCCCGTGCCACTTGCCGGTATCTGTGCGCGCGCCGACATCAGCGCCGACGTCGCGTCCCACGTGGAACGCGCCATTCGCGCGTCGGTGCAGTACGCGTTCGACCATCCCGAGGCGAGTCGCGACTACGTGCGCGCCCACGCCCAGGAAATGTCCGACGTGGTATGCGCCCAGCACATCGCGTTGTACGTGAACGCACACAGCCTTGATATCGGCGACGACGGTATGCGGGCCATTGCGCGGCTGGTGTCCGACGACCGCTGACGACCGCGGTGATCAGAAGTTGAACTGCGCCTGAAGGCGCAGCGTGCTGCCGTGCTGCTCGTTTCTGGGCTTGAGCTTGTCTTCAAAGCGGCGATCGCCGTGGTACCACTCGGTCACGAGTTCGAACGCCGCATTCGGCTGCCACTCGACACCGAGTTCGACATCGTTCACTGAGTAGCTGCGCGCGTCCCGCTCATGCTTCTTGCCACCCTCGTAGACCTGATAGCGGGCGAACGGGAGGAACAGCTGACTCCCGCGCTTCACCTTGTACGACGCGGTCACGAAGCCGCCGTGCAGCGACTGCGTCTCTATGCTGTCGAGCGCCGTGTTGTACTCCGGACCGCGTCCCACATTGTACTCCGCCAGGAGCCCGAACGGCTTCGGTGCAATGGAAATCGTGCCCAGTACACGCTGATCCGCGTAGTTCCAGTCGGCGCGACCTTTCACGCCAGTGCTCCGCTGATCCGACGTCACCACATAGCGACCGCTGTAGGCCGCAACCGACGGCTCGATGACCTGTGACTTGACAGCGAAGGGGTATGTGAGACGCGCCACGACGTGCCGGTTGTTGTTGGCCTCCGGACGATTTGCCGTCTGGCCGTTGTAGGCACCGATGGCGAATACGCCGTAATCTCCACTGCCCTTATAACCGTCACTCACCAGACTGGCGAAGCGATCGCGGAGCTGCTTCGGCGCCCACATGAAATACGCGCCGAGATCTCGCTCGTTCGAGTTCGCGCTGTTCGTGGGGTCAGCGCGATCGAGGGGCAGTCGGTTTTGACTGCTCTGCAGGTTCTCGAAGCTGAACGGCACTTTGCTTTGCCCGAAGCGAATGCGGAATTCGTTTTTCGCATCGATCCCCACGTCGGCGTACCAGTCGCGCATTTGGGCGACATGTCCCGTGGTGCCGGCCGAGCTCACGAAGTCCGGCTGCAGATAGATGAACACCCGCGGGTGCACCTGACCCCGAAAAATGATGCGCGCCCGGCGAATGAAAAATCCGCCGTTGTCACCGAGACTGCGATCACATTGCTCACAGGTCAACTCCCGATTCGTCTCGAGCAGTCGGTTGTAGCGCACTTGGCTGTAGCCGCGAATACGAATCTTCTCGTACCACGGTGCAGCAGCCGGGAGGGCAGTGGTGGTCTGTGCGCTAACGGCAGCGAACAGGGGAGACCAGAGCAGCAGAGTGCACAACGACAGAACGCGATGGCACTTCATGTCGTGGAGTTGGGGAGACGAGTTGTCATACCCCATAAGAATGCCGTAACGAACGCCGTTGTGGTAAGGCAACA
>CAIUOO010000298.1 GCA_903900795.1 uncultured Gemmatimonadota bacterium
CCATTGGCCGCCACGGCACCAACGGAATCCATCGCCGGCGCGGTACGCCAACCGGCCGGCACGCCATTCACCGGCCACCGCACCGTCACACCCGCGTGCTCCGCACTGTCGGGAGCGGCGCGATAGACCACCACCTCCGCGGCATCGGCGGCGGACGCGCGACTGGCACTCGCCGCGCGCGACGCGAACGCCGCTGCGACGACATCCGTCCCGCGCGCCATTGCCGGACTCACCACGCGAACCGTTCCGAACGCGGGGACCGCCGTACTATCGGCCGACGCCAACCGAGCATGGCGCACCACGCGAATACCGGCCGGCCACTCGCCGCGCCACGCATCCCACCCACGCCGCGAGCGCACCGTTTCCGGCACGACCACCGTGAGCGACAGCTCTGCCAACGCAGGATTCTCCTGAGCCTGACGCGCCGATTCGCGGATCGCGGCCGCTATCGCCACACCGGGATCATCCGACACACCACGCACCCGGAGCACGACTGGCGGTTCGGCTGCAGCAACCTCACCCATGGACGCCGCGCTCGCGGCGCGCACAAGCGCCGCCGAGTCCGCACGCTGCGCGGCATCGATCACGATGATCGACGACCTCCGCGCGCCCGGTTCCCCGCACCGCGCGCCGGCCAGCGCGGCACCCGCGGCCAGCAAGGCGATCACGCGCAGCACCAAGAGCAGCAGATCACTGGGCTTCGCCTGACGTGCCACCGCGCGTGCATCCCGCTCAGGAACGAAGCGGGCCGTCGGCAGCAACAGCACGCGCGGCTGTCGCACAGAGAGAAAATGCAGCGCCGTGATCGCCAACGCGGCTGCCAGCGCACCGCCGAACACCCAGGGCATCGCGAAGCCGATCACAGGGCCAGCCCCGCCACGACCGCGCGCACCGCGCGTGCCGGCGCCACATCGGTCGTGACTTCGGTGTAGCCGGCGCCGAGCGCGCGCCATTGATCGCGAACCTGCGCCCGAAACGCATTGAAGCGAGTCGCGTAGCCGGTGCGCACGTCGGCACTCGCCACACGCCACACCGTGGCATCCTCCGGATCCTGCGCGCGAAAAATCCCCTCAGGCAGCGCGAGCTCCTCACGCGCCACGATGTGCACGCACTCCAGCATCGCCCCGCCAGCCGCGAGTACAGACGCATGCTTGATCGTCGACTCATGATCACCAAGGCAATCGGTCACGAGCACACATCGCGCCGTGATGGGGATCTGCATCAGCGCCGTCGCCAGCGCACTGCTCCCACCGGGCCGCAGCGCATCCAGCGCACGGGCGATCTCGCGCACGGTGCCACGCCGCGTGCGCGGCGGCATGCGCCACACGCCGTCCGCATGCAACGCCAGCACCCCCACCGGATCACCCGACGCCTGCGCGACCGCGGCCAGCCCCACCACGACGGCGCACGCCATGCGCCACTTGCTCGTACCGCCGTCCACCGGGAAATCCATGCTGGCACTCCCGTCGAGCACGATCCACGTGGGCATCAACGCCCGATCGTCGCTCAGCCGCACAAAGGCGCGATCGCTGCGCGCCAGCAGCTTCCAGTCGAGCGCGCGCGGATCGTCGCCCTGTCGATACAGGCGATACTCCGTGAACTCACCGGCCGTTCCGCGTTGCCGAGAACGGTGCGCGCCGGACGGCGCGGCCGCCACGGCACGGCGTGCCGGCCAGCGCACGCCGCGCAAGGCATCGAGCAGCGGCCCGTAGTCCGCGCTCATCGCGGCGTAGAGAGGCGCCGCCCGCTCATGCCGCGCAATCAGGCTGGCAGCGCGCTGCTCGGCGCTGCCACGTGCGACAACAGCGCCTCGATGATCGGTTCCGCCGACACACCATCGGCCTCAGCCGCGAAGTTCGGCAGAATGCGATGACGGAGCACCGGCATCGCGACGCGCCGGATATCCGCCGGCGACACCGCGGCCCGTCCGGCCAGCAACGCCGCCGCCTTCGCGCCGAGAATCAACGCCTGCCCGGCGCGCGGTCCGGCGCCCCATCGCACATACTGACGTACGATATTCGGCGCTGATGCCTCCTGCGGCCGCGTGGCCCGCACGAGCTTCGCTGCATAGGTGAGCACCAACTCACTGCACGGCAACTCGCGCACCAGGCGCTGCAACGCCAACGCGTCGTCCGCCGAGAACACCGCCTCGATCGGCGCTCCACGCTTGCCGGTGGTGGTGCGGAGAATGGAGATCTCGTCAGCTTCGGTGGGATAGCCCACGCGAATGTCGAACAGGAAACGATCCAGCTGCGCTTCCGGCAGCGGATACGTGCCTTCCTGTTCGATCGGATTCTGCGTGGCGAGCACGAAGAACGGCTCCGGCAACGTCATCGTCTTGCCGGCGGCGGTGACGCTGTGCTCCTGCATCGCCTCCAGCAGCGCCGCCTGCGTGCGTGGTGGCGCGCGATTGATCTCGTCGGCCAGCACGATATTGGAGAACACCGGACCCTGCACGAAACGGAACGCGCGGGATCCGCCGCCACTCTCTTCGAGAATCTCCGTGCCCGTGATATCGCTCGGCACGAGGTCCGGCGTGAACTGAATACGACGAAACTCGAGTTGCATCGCGTCGGAGAGCGACTTGATCATCAGCGTCTTCGCGAGGCCGGGCACGCCGACGAGCAGGGCATGTCCACCGGCCACCAGCGCCATGAGGATCTCGTCCACTACCACATCCTGCCCCACGATGCGCTTCGCGATCTCAGCGCGCAGCCGATGGACGGCCGCGATCAACGACTCCGGCGACCGTTCGCTCACCGGACCGGCCGACGCCGGCGGCCCGTCACGAACAGCGTGGACGCATCACGCGCCCCCGCCGACTGCAGCGCCTGCCCCTCGTTCGTTACTTCGGCGCCGTGCAACTTGACCACGAAGCTGTCGATCTGCTCCACGTCCGGCAGCAGCAGCGCCATCGCGGCCTGCTTTACGTCGCGCACGCGCGTCTCAGGCGTCGCCTCGACCCGCACGGCGTCCCACACCTCGGCCGCCTGCACGCGCACGGTCCACACCACAGGGGCCTGCGCGCTCGCGAGCCGGATGATCTCCGGTCGCACGCGCAGCGAATTCACAAAGTGCGTGGTGCTCACCGTCATGCCACGCGCTCCGGCAAAGCGGCCACATCGGCGGCCACATCAGCGGCCACATCGGCGGCGCCAGCGGCCGGCACCGGCACCGGGGGGGCCGGCGGCAGCGAATCGAGAAAGCGCGCGACCTGCTGATCGAACATGTACGTCGAGCCCGTGACGGCCGTACCTGCGTCCGTGAGACGCGCCGCGATCACCAGCTCCTCGCCACCCTGCCCGCGCAGCACGAGATGCGACGGTCCCTGCTTCTCGATAAACGTCGCATAGACCCCGCTGCGGCGGGTGAAATACCGCGCCGCCATCGCGAGGACCTCCGCGATCGGCAGCGCGGTGAGACGTTCCTGCAATTGGCGATTCGACTGCTGGTGCATACGGGCAATCCGGATTGAACGGGAAACCAGGAGGGACGACGACGGCGTGTCAGCGATCGGCTTCGACGGGGAAGACCAACGTCCACCCGCCCTCGACGTCTTCATCGCTGGCCGATTCCTCAACGCGCATCTGGCCGCCAAGGCGCCCGGCAAGGACGGTGGCCAGCGGCTGATCGAGCGCCGTCACCGCCTCGCGCACGCCCGCGAACGGGTCGTGCGCCAAACGGCGCGGCACATCGTGAAGTATACGCGGAGTCACCGAGGGGGGTTGATCCCCGGCCACCGCGGCGGCGGCCTCCGTCGAGGCATCACGCCATCCCACCTGCAGGGCAATAAAACCGCGCCCCAGTCGAACCCCGGTATTCACCGTCCCGCCCTCGATACACGCCGACCGGACCGCTAACCCCACGACGAGTTCCAGGAGACGGGACAACCAGGGCAGGTCGCCACGGATCGTCGGCAGGAGCACCGTGGGCTCGTCCACATGGATCGGCACCATCGGGGCCCGGGCTCGCCACGTCGCGACCGCCGACAGCAGCGGCTCTCGCGGGTCCACGTCGGCCGTGGCGGCAGCAAAGTCGTCGTGCGTGACTATATCGTAGTCGCGCGCCGCCACCGCCAGCGCATGCACGGCGGCCAAGCGACTCGCCGCCTCATCGGGGGCGCCCGGAGCCGCCAGCGTCAGCAACGCCGACACCACGCCATGCACGGTCTCGTCGCGGGCCCGTTCCGCCCTGTTCCATACCACCGCCTGACGCTCGAGCTGCGCATTGGCCTCGGCCAACGCCGCATTCGCCCGACGCAACGCATCGGTGCGGCGTGACTTGTCGGTGGCCGCCGCCAGCTGATCGGCCACCACCCGCACCAGGGCGCGCTGCTCGTCACGCACGTGCGTGGCGTCGGCGAAATAGAACGCGACCGCCCCGATCGGCCCCTCCGCCGTTTCCATGGGGGCCGCAATGATCGACCGGAACCCCAGCTCTTCGGCCACCTCGTACCACGCGCCGAGCGACGCGTCGGCGAAGAGGTCGGCGACCTCGACCAGGCGCCGTTCCGCCACCGCCACGCCACTCGGCCCATCGCCCACGCGAACGCGAAGCGCGCCGATCCAATGCCGATGCTTGGCCGGCCATTCGTGCTGCGCTACCGGCCGCAGCAATTCGCCGTCGTCCCCGAGCTCCATCACGAGCGAGAACGTGGCACCGAGGATCGGCGTCACCCGATCGAGCGCGAACTGCTGCACATCACTCGGCCGATCAGCCAGCAGAAAGGCGTGCGCGATCTCGCGCACCGCCAACAGTTCGCGCGCGTCGCTCACCTTAAGAGGCCCGGGGGCGCTTGGGGGACAGCGGCCGCACTTCCAGCCGATGCACCAGCATATGCGCGGGCGCCTCGATCGCGAAGCCGACCGCGTCGGCCACGTTCTTCGGCTCGAGCATCCACGTGCGATTCGTGCCGGCGGGAAACAGGTCGGTATCCACCGAACCCGGGGTGATCACCGAAACACCAACTCCCGCATCGCGCACCTCCAGCATCAGCGATTCCGCGAAGCCCATCACGAAATGCTTGGTGCCAGCGTAACAGGTGCCGCCCACGAAGGTGTTGCGCCCCGCCGTGCTGCCGATGATGCACACATGCCCGCGGCCGCGCGCCACCATTCCAGGCAGCACCGCCCGCGTGACGTGAAATAACGCATTCACGTTGACATCCACCTGCCGATGCCACTCCTCGGCGGTCATCTCGAGGAACGGCTTCATGACCGCCACGCCGGCGTTGTTGACCAGCACATCCACGTGCAGTCCATCCAGCCGCTGCGCGGTCATCAGCCCATTCTGCACATCGGCCGCGATGCACTGCACCGATGCGCCGAGGACCTCGCACTCACGGGCCACATCCGCCAACCGTGACGCATCGCGCGCGACCAGCGCCAGGTCGTGCGTGGGCGCGAGCCGGAGCGCGATGGCGTGCCCGATACCACGCGAGGCGCCAGTGATGAGCGCGACCGGTCGGGAGTTGGCGGAAGGAGTCATCTGGGGAAAGTACGCGCATGCCGCGCTGAGGACAGCCGGTCACGCACGCGGAGGATACAGAACTGTGACACAACCGTCGCCGATTGCTCACGCGAGCGTCGGATTATGTCACGGAATTCATGTCGGCGGTCGTGCCGGCGGTCGTCCCTCCGTTTCATAATTCTGTGCAACCCTCCTCGCTGACCGCGTGCGCGATCCTGGGCGTTCTGTTGAGTGCCTGCCGATCCGGTGAGTCCCCGCCTGCGGCGGCGGACTCCACCGCAGCGTCGCAAGCAGCCGACACCCTCCGACCGGCCGTCGTCACGGCGGCCGTGCTGAACGACGCGGATGATCCGGCCATCTGGATCGATACGCTCAACCCGTCCCGCTCGCTCGTCATCGGCACCGATAAAGGCGACAGCACCGGCGGCCTCTACGTGTTCACTCTCGACGGGCGCATCGACAGCACCCGCACCCGTCGTCCCCTGAAGCGCCCCAACAACGTCGACGTCATCACTGGCGTGCCGTTCAATGGAGAGCGCATCGACATCGCCGTGACCGCCGAGCGCGGCACGATGTCGCTGCGCGTGTTTCGCCTGCCAGACATGACCCCGATCGATGGCGGCGGCATCCCGGTGTTCGATGGCGATGCCACCCGCGCGCCCATGGGCGTCGCATTGTACCGGCGCCCCAGCGATGGCGCCGTGTTCGCCATCGTCGGCGGCAAGAGCGGCCCGCGCGAGGGGTATCTCTGGCAGTACCGCCTTGCCGATGCCGGGAACGGTACGCTCACGGCCAGCCGCGTCCGGACCTTCGGCGCCTACAGCGGCACCAAAGAAATCGAGGCCATCGCCGTCGATCAGCAACTCGGCTTCGTGTACTACAGCGACGAGACCGTCGGCATTCGGAAGTACACCGCCGATCCCGATCATCCCGACGCCGCCAAGGAGCTCGCGCTCTTTGGGACCACTGGCTTCGTGGGCGATCACGAAGGCATCGCCGTGTACCCCACGAGCGATTCCACCGGCTACCTCGTGGTATCCGACCAGCAGGGACAGCGCCTGCAGCTCTTCGCGCGCGAAGGCGCCGCGCGCGCACCGCACACGCACGTTGTACTGGCCACGATCCCCGTGGCCGCGCAGGAAACGGATGGTCTTGAGGTCACGGCCCGCGCGCTGTCGCCGGCGTTTCCCGAAGGACTGCTCGTGATGATGTCGACCGACAAAACGTTCCACTTCTACGACTGGCGCGACGTTCGCAAGCGCCTTCCTCCCACCTGATGATCCCCATGAATTTGTCGCTTCGCAGTCTGGCCGTGGGCCTGCTGTGTGCCGCTGCCCCGCTCGGCGCCCAGGGTGTGGTGACGGGCTCCGTCACGGATCCCAACGGTCGTCCGCTCTCCGGCGTCCTCGTCACCGTCGAGGGCACCGCGATTCGTGCCGCCACCCAGAACGGCACGTATCGCGCGGCCAACGTCCCGGCCGGTGCTCGCACGCTGACCTTCCGCTACATCGGCTTTCAGGCCGTCACCAAGACGGTCACGGTGACGACTGGTGCCACCGCCACGCTCGACGTCAAGATGGCCGACGCGATGACCTCGCTCGCCGCCGTACAGGTGAAAGGACAGGTCGCCGGACAGGCCTCCGCCCTCAACCAGCAGCGCACCGCCTCCACGATCTCCAGCGTCATCGACAATGAACTCGTGGGCCGTCTTCCCGACCCCAACATGGCCGAAGCGCTCGCCCGCGTACCGGGTGTAGCCGTGCTCCGCGACCAGGGCGAAGGACGCTTCGTGCAGATCCGCGGCACCAACGCTGATCTCAACTCGATGTCGCTGAACGGCCTCCGTATCAGCTCGCCCGAGCAGAACAGCCGCCAGCTGCCGATGGATATCGTACCGTCCGACCAGGCCGCGCAGATTCAGATCTCCAAGACGCTCACCCCGGACATGGACGCTGACGCCATCGGCGGCAACGTCAACATCGTCACGCGCACCGCGACCGCCAATCAGCCGTTGCTGAACGCGACCTTCGCCGGCGGCGCCAATCAGCTCGGCGGCGGTGCACTGGTGAACGTCGGCGCCAACGCCGGTAAGCGCTTCGGCGCCTCGCAGAAGTTCGGCGCCATGGTGGGCGGCACGTACTACAAGAACGAGCGCGCCTCGCAGAACATCGAAGGCGACTGGTGCTCGCAGACGCGCAATTGCGGCGTCGCCCCGTCGCTCACCTCGCTCGACGCGCCGAACCTGTTCGAACTGCGCGACTACCCGCAGGTGAACCGCCTCCGCGCGGGCCTCAACGGCACCCTCGACTACTTGCTCGGCAACAACAGCAAGCTGTTCGCCCGCAGCACGTTCAACCGCTTCTCCGATGACGAAGTCCGCGCCCGCGCCCGCTTCCGCTTCCGTGGCGGCGGCGGTTCCCGCTGGACGCAGGTCACGCCCGACTCCGGCATCACGACCGGATCGCAGTTCGACCGCGACATCCGCCTGCGCGAGGTCATTCAGGATATCTTCACCGCGCAGGTTGGCGGCGAGCATTTCGCCAAGGACGGCAAGTCGCTCGACTGGGCCGTCGGCACGTCGCGCGCCTCCGAAAGCCGTCCGGACGTGCTCACGATGTCCTTCCGGCAGAGCGGCATGACGCTTGGCTACAATTTCGCCGATGCCAATCGCCCGCGTGCCAACGTGTCCGTGGGATCGTTCGACGACCCCACGCGCTTCGGCTTCAACAGCCTCGTGCGTGAAGTCCGCGACACCAAGGACAGCGACATCAGCGCGAAGCTCAATGCCTCCATGCCGGTCGCGTTCGGCGGCTTCACCGGTACGCTCAAGGGTGGCCTGTCGGCGCGGCTCAAGGAACGCGACAACACGCTGGTGAACACCACGTTCACGAATGCCCTCGGCGCGAACGCGTCGGGTGCGACCGCCGCAACGCTCATGAGCGCCCTCACGAGCGAGACGAGCGGACGCACGATCTTCGGTGGCGACTACCAGTTCGGTCGCACGTTCGATCCGACGCGCATGGCGAGTTTCATCAAGGCCAATCCGAACGCGTTCACCACTAACGCTTTCACCTCGGCCACGACCTCGGCCGGCGGCACGTTCGCCGTGGGCGAAGATGTGTACGCGGGCTACCTCATGGCCACGCTCGATGCGGGCGCGCTGCGCATCATCCCGGGTGTGCGTGTCGAAGCGACGCGCGTCGAGAACACGGCCAAAATCGTGGCACTCAACGCCGCCGGAACGGCCCTGTCCCGCCCCATCGCGGACACCATCGGCACCAGCAACTACGTGAACTTCTTCCCGTCGATCAACGCCACGTATCGCGTCGACGAGTACACGAACGTCAAGGCGGCCGTTACGACGGCGCTGGTGCGCCCGCAGTTCCAGGACATGACGCCGTACGTGAATGTACAGGCGGGCCAGCAGACCGCCTCGATCGGCAATCCGGCGCTCAAGGCCACAACGGCGCTCGCGTACGACGTCATGATCGAGCGCTACTTCCGCTCGGTCGGTTTCGTCTCGGCCGGCGCGTTCTACAAGGACCTCAAGAACTTCATCTTCCCGACCGCGCGCGCGCGTCGCACCGATGAAGCGCTCGGTCCTGATGCGACGCAGGTACTGCAGCCGGTCAACGGCCCGACGGCGAAGCTCTACGGCTTCGAAGCGGCCTGGCAGCAGAACCTCACGTTCCTCCCCGGCATGCTGGCGGGACTTGGACTCAACGCGAACTACACGTACACCAAGTCCATCGCGGAAATTCCAGGTCGCGGACGCACCGGTGTCGATACGCCGCTCCCGGGTCAGACCGGCAACGCCGGCAACCTCGGCATCTTCTTCGACCGCGGCCCGGTGTCGCTCCGCGTAGGCGCGAACTATTCCGGCGAGTTCCTCTCCACGATCAACGCGATCACGCCCGATGGAGACACCCGCACCCGCGACCGTCTCCAGTGGGATGCGTCGGGCTCCTATCAGATTCGCACCGGCATCAAGCTCTTTGCCGAAGCGATCAACTTGTCCAACACGCCGCTGCGCGCGACGGTGGGTAATCGCCTCAACCGCGGTGGCGGTGGCGACGATCCGAGCTACGAGTTCTACAAGCCGTGGGGCATGGTAGGCATGCGCATCGAGCGGTAATCGTCGGAACGGCATCACCGGATCCAACGAAAAAGGGCCCCGTCCTGCGACGTATCGCAGGACGGGGCCCTCGTCTTTCACCGGAGTCTTACGGCGTCGCGGTGCACCCCGCCACGACCGCACACTTCGGATCGAGGGCCGGCAGGTTGAGCCGCTTCAACTCGGCATTCACCGCGGCCAGATCGACCTTCCACACAGTCTCGAGCTTCGCGGTGTAACCACCAAGCTCCTTGGTGAGGATGTTCAGGATCTCCGGCATGTACGTGCCCGGCGGGCCGTCGCCACGCTCCGACATCGACAGCAGATTCGCCAGCCGGTTGTTCACGCGGATGGGGAAGTTGAGCGGGTCCTGTCCACTCTGGTTCTTCACCTGGTACACGTTCTCTTCCACCGCCGACGCGTTGGCCTTGAGCGTCCCGCCCTTCTCCGCCAGCGCCGCATCCTGACTGCGCTTGAGCCGATCGGCCAGCTGCTCTTTCACGCGGCGGATGTCGATCACCGCTTTCTGCGCGTCGTTCGTCCGGTCGCGCACTTGCTTGCCGAACGCATACTGCGCCCGCAGGTCGGCGTCGGTGACTTCCGGCAACAGCGGGCTGCGCTTGATCGTCATCGGCGCCGTGAGCGTCTTGCCGTCGGCGGTCAGGCGTACCGTGTAACGCCCCGGCGGCAGCGCCGGCCCGGCGGTACCCGCGCCCCAAAGAATCATGCCGGGGAAGCTTTCGATGCCCGTGGCGCGCATGTCGAACGTGAAGCGCGACAGTCCGGCGGTTAGCGGGAACGAAGACGACGTGCCACGACGACGGCCCGGACCGGCGGCCGCAGCCGACGTGGCGGTGTCGCCCGTGAGTTCGCGAAGAACCGCACCAGCCGAGTCGAGGATGGCCAGCGTTGCGCGCTTCGGCGCCGCCTTGAACGTCCAGCTCATCGGCACGCCGGCGCTGGAGCGGATGCCGACCGGCGGCGCAAAGAGATGCGCATCGGCGGCCAACACCGCGGGCGTCGCCTGACGCAGCGGCGCCACGTTGTCGAGCACCCAGAAACCACGGCCGTGCGACGAAATCACGAGATCGTTGGCTTCCACGATCAGGTCGGAGATCGGCGTATCCGGCATGTTCAGCTTCAGGCTCTGCCAGTTCGCGCCGTCATCGTACGTGATGTACACGCCATGCTGCGTGGCGGCGTACAGCAGCCCCTTGCGGGCCGGGTCCTCACGCACCGCATGCACGTAGTCTTCCGCGCCAAGCCCGTTTATGATCTTCGTCCACGTCTTGCCGAAGTCGGTCGTACGGAAAATGTACGGCGCACGATCGTTCAGGAGCGGGCGACGCACCGACATATACATCGTACCTGCGTCAAAGGCCGACGCATCGATCTGCGACACGCGGCCGAAGTCCGGCATGTCCTTCGGTGTCACGTTGGTCCAGGTCAGGCCGCCGTTGCGCGTCACGTGCACCAGACCGTCGTCGGAACCGGTCCAGATCACGTTCACATCTTTCTTGCTCGGCCCCACCGAGAAGATCACGCCGTACACTTCGGGGCCGTTCATGTCGCCCGTGATCGGGCCACCCGACTTCTCCTGCGTTTCCGGCGCATGACGCGTCAGGTCACCGCTCAGCACCTTCCACGTCCGGCCACCGTCCAGCGAACGCCACAAGCGCTGCGACGACACGAACAGCATCTTCGGGTTGATCGGCGAGAACAGGATCGGGAACGTCCACTGCCACCGCTCCTTGATGTCCTTCGACGGCTCGCCCGAATAAAACCAGGGATACGGATTCACTTCGCGCGACAATCCCGTCTTCTTGTTGAATTTGTCGACGTAACCGCCGTTGTTCGTGCCCGAGTAGAAGATGTCCGGATCGAGCGGGTCGGCCGCGATGTAGCCCGGCTCACCACCGCCCACCTGATACGACACCGCCATCCCGCCCGCCGCCTGCTGCGCGCCGTACGGCCGCCCGGCGTTCCACGGCGAGGGCGTGCACAACGTGCTGTTGTCCTGTTGCGACCCACAGATGTGATACGGAATGTGCTTCGTCGTGATCACGTGATACCACTGCGCGGTCGGGAAGTCCTGCTCGGTCCACTTACCGCCGGTGTTCATCGTCACCGCGCCGCCACCATCGTTTGCGCCCACGAGGTGCGTCGGATCGGCCGGGTCGATCCAGAGATCATGGTGATCGCCGTGTGTACCGTTGCCGATACTCGTGAGCGTCTTGCCGGCGTCGGCCGAGCGGAAAAGCGACGTGTTTTGTGCGTATACGACGTCCGCGTTCTGGTGATCGGCGAAGAGGTGGGTGTAGTAGAACGCACGCTGACGGATGTTGCGGTCGCTGTTCACCAACGTCCACGTGGCACCGGCATCGTCGCTCTTGAACAAACCACCGTTGTCGTTCTCGATCAGCGCGTACACACGGTTCGAGTTCGCGGCCGTGAGCGCCACACCGATACGACCCACCAATCCCGACGGCAGGCCCTTATTGCGCGTGATCTCGGTCCATGTTTCGCCACCATCGGTACTCTTGAACAGCCCGGAACCCGGACCACCCGACGACATCTGATACTCCTTGCGGTACGCTTCCCACATGGCCGCGTACATCACGCTCGGGTTGTTACGGTCGAGGGCGATGTCAACCGCGCCCGACTTGTCGTCGCGAAACAGCACCTTCCGCCACGACTTGCCACCGTCGGTGCTCTTGAACACGCCACGCTCTGCACTCGGCACGCTGTACTTGCCGAAAACGGCCGCGAACACGACATCGGGGTTCGTGGGATGGATGCGGATCTTCGAGATGGCATCGACCGTCTTGAAGCCGATGTGCGCCCACGTCTTGCCCGCATCAGTGCTCTTGTAGATGCCGTCGCCGGGCATGATGTTGCCGCGGATGGCCGACTCACCCATGCCGATGTAGACGACGTCCGGGTTGCTCTCACTGACCGCCACCGCGCCCACCGAGGCGCTCGTGATCTGGCCGTCGGTCACCGGTGCCCAGTTCTCGCCGCCATCCGTGGTCTTCCAGAGCCCGCCGCCGGTGGCGCCGAAATACGCCTCGTTTTTCCGGCCGACCACGCCGCTGGCCGCGATCGACCGGCCACCGCGATCAGGGCCGATATTCCGCCACCGGAACGACTTGAGCAGCGTGGAATCAAGGGTAACGGGCGCCAATTGGGTGGCGCGAACGGTCGCCGCCGCCGGCTTGGCGGGCGGCTGCACGAGCGCCGCCGGAACGGATAGCGCCGTGAGGAACAGGAAAGGTCGAAGTGGCAGCATGGTCGGGAATGAGGAGGCGGAGCACCACGGGACCGCCCGCATGCGGACGGCATCCGAACATTGCAGGCTGCCTCCGGAGACCGCAACTCACCGACGGTACGGTGACGGCCGCGCCGCATGCTCCGGCATGCCCCCCATCAACCAGATCACGGCCGACATCATCGACGCGTCGATCCACATCCACGCCGACCTCGGCCCCGGCCTCTTCGAATCGGCCTACGAGGAGCTCTTGGCCGCGGAGCTCGCGCGCCGAGGTCTACGGGTGCAGCGCCAACTGGTCATCCCATTCGATTACAAAGGGACTCGAGTCGAATTCGGATTCCGGCTCGACCTGCTCATGGAAGGCCGCGTACCCGTCGAGCTCAAATGCACCGAACGCCCGGCACCCATTCACCAACGACAATTGCTCACCTATCTCCGGCTCCTGAAGCTGCCGGTCGGCCTACTCATCAACTTCGGCGGCGACCGCCTCATTGACGGCGTCCAGCGCATCGTCAACGGCTACTCCGACAAATAGGCCTCGGGGAGCATCCCGAAAAGATCACGCAGAGAAAAAAGAGGGCGCAGAGATCGCAGAGAAAACAAAATGATGTCCTCTGCGTTCTCCGCGCCCTCTGCCTCTCTGCGTGATCTTTTCCTGCGAGCTGCGTGATCTTTTCCTGCGAGCCGCGTGATCTTTTCCTGCGAGCTGCGTGATCGGTTCCTACGATTCTTCAGGAACAAGCCGCCCCGTCACCCCACCAGCTTCGCCGCTAGGTAGCCCTTGAGCTGGCTCACGTCCACCCGGTCCTGCGCCAGCGAATCGCGATCACGCACCGTGACCGTCTGGTCGGCCGTGCTCTGCCCGTCGACCGTGATGCAGAACGGCGTGCCCACTTCATCCTGTCGGCGGTAGCGCTTGCCGATCGAACCCGACTCGTCGTAGTCCATCGGAAACGCCATGCGCAGGTCGTGCAGGATGTTCTTGGCCATTTCCGGCTGACCGTCCTTTTTGGTAAGCGGGAAGATGGCGGCCTTGATCGGGGCGATGGACGGATGGAGCCCCAGTACCACGCGCCCTTCGTCTTCGCCCTCCACCGACTCTTCGCGGTAGGCATTCACCAGCGCGGCCAGCGTCACGCGGTCGGCGCCCACCGACGTCTCGATCACGTACGGCACGTAGCGCTTGTTGTTCAGCTGGTCGTAGTACTCGAGCTTCTTGCTCGAGTACTGCTGGTGCTGCGTGAGATCGAAGTCGCCGCGATTGTGCACGCCTTCGATTTCCTGGAACCCCAGCGTGCCGCCGAAATCGAACGTCACGTCGAACGCCGCGCGCGCATAGTGCGCGAGCTCGCCGGCGCCGTGCTGATGGAACTTGAGGCGCTCCGGCGAGAGGCCGAGCGCGAGGTGCCACTCCATACGGAGCTGCTTCCACTGCTCGAACCACTCCATGTCCGTGCCCGGCTCGACGAAGAACTGCATCTCCATCTGCTCGAACTCGCGCGTGCGGAAAATGAAGTTGCCCGGCGTGATCTCGTTGCGGAACGCCTTGCCGATCTGCGCGATGCCGAACGGGACCTTCTGACGCATGCTCTGCTGCACGTTCAGAAAGTTCACGAAGATGCCCTGCGCCGTTTCCGGACGCAGATACACCACGCTCGCGCTCTCCTCGAGCGCACCCATGTACGTCTTGAACATCAGGTTGAAATTGCGCGCCTCCGTGAGCTGACAGGCATCATGCTGCCCCGGCTGCTTGCTCGGCTTCTGCGGGCAACGCGCGTCTTCCAGCTTGTCGGCACGGAAGCGCCCCTTGCACGTCTTGCAGTCCACCAGCGGGTCCACGAAGCCGGCCACGTGACCGCTCGCTTCCCAGGTGCGCGGGTGCATCAGAATCGCCGCATCGAGCCCCTCGATGTCGTCGCGCGAACGCACCATCGCGTTCCACCAGCGATCCTTGATGTTCTTCTTGAGTTCGACACCGAGCGGACCGTAGTCCCACACCGAGCCCGTGCCACCGTAGATCTCGGAGGACTGGAAGATGAAGCCGCGGCGCTTGCACAGCGACACCAGCTTGTCCATCACGTCGGGTTGGGATGCCATCGGAACCGAAGAGTTGAAGTCAGGAAAGGATATGCCGCACAATCGCGTCGCCGTGATCGCGGCCGTTCTCGATGAAAATACGATTCGCGGAAAGTCCGGAGGCGATCACTCCCGCAAGGTAGACACCCGTGACCGGCGTGGCCATCGTGAGCGGGTTGTGCGCCGGAATACCGCTGCCCGGCTCGATGGGCACGCCCACCGCCTCCAGTAATCCGGTTTCCGGCAGATAGCCCGTCATCGTGTACACCTGCGTGGCCGGAACGCGCACCTCGCCGTCAGGCCCAGCCACCACCACCACATCGGGCTCGATCGCCACGATGCGGCTCTCGTAATGCGCCTGAATGCTGCCCTCATGAATGCGCGCCTCGATTTCCGGACGTACCCACGGCTTCACGCCGTTGTCGAGCGTCGCGCCCACGTGCACGATCGTCACGTGCGCACCAGCCCGGTACATGTCGAGCGCGGCGTCCACTGCCGAATTGCCGCCGCCCACGATCACCACCGGTTCGCGCCAGGCCGTGTGGCCTTCCACGTAGCCGTGTCGCACGTGCGGCAACGACTCGCCCGGCACCTGCAGCAGATTCGGACGGCCGAAATAGCCCGTCGCGATGATCACCGCATGCGCCGCCGTTTCCAGCACCTCGCCGCTCCGCTTCACGCTGCGCAGCAGCCACTGCGCCGCACGCCCTGACGCGATCGCGCCCACCGGCGGATCGACACGCACGGGACGCATCGACTCCACCGTTTCGTACTGCCGCACCGGCACGTCGTACATCGAGGCCACGCCGCGGTAGTAGGCCAGGGCGTCACGACGCGTCGGCTTGTCGGTGGCCACCAGAAACGGCACGCCGCCGATCGCGATGCGTTCGGCGGTGCTGAAAAACGTCATGTACGTCGGATAACTCGCGATGCCGTTCACGATGCAACCGCGATCGAACACCGCCACCGACAAGCCCCCACGAATCGCCGCGATCGCCGCGGCCAGACCACACGGCCCCGCGCCGACGATCGCGACATCCACGAACGTCGTCACCGGCGTACTCATGCGACGACCGCGTGAACTCCAATGATCTGGTCGCGACGGGTCCCCACGCTCACGTACGCGATCGGCGTTTCACACAGCGCCTCGAGGCGATCCAGATACGCCCGCGCCGCCGCCGGAAGGTCTTCCAGCTTCCGCGCGTCCTGCGTGGACTGATGCCACCCACGCATCGTCTCATACACCGGCTCGGCGTGCTCCAGCAGCTGCAGGTCGGCCGGGAATTCCGTGTGCACGTCGCCGTTGATGCGATAGCCCGTGCACACCAGCAATTCGTCGAGCGTGTCGAGCACGTCGAGCTTCGTGATCGCCAGCGCGGTCAGGCCGTTTACACGTGCCGCGTACCGCACCACCACGCCATCGAACCAACCGCAGCGACGGGCACGGCCCGTCGTCGCCCCGAACTCGTGGCCCAGCGTGCGCACTTGGCTTTGCAGCGGCTCCGCGAACTCCGTCGGCAGCGGACCATGGCCCACGCGCGTCGTATACGCCTTCACCACACCGAGCGCACACTGCAACGCCATCGGCGAAATGCCGACACCCGTGGCGGCGCCACCGACCGTGGTGTTGCTCGACGTGACGAACGGATACGTGCCGTGATCGATGTCGAGCATCGAGCCCTGTGCGCCTTCCAGCAACACCGCCGCACCGCTCTTGATCGCCCGATGCACGCACAGCCCCACGTCCTCAGCCAGGCCAAGCAACCGCGGCGCCAACGCGTCGAGTGTGGCAATCGTGTGGTCGACCGACGCCCGCAACTCGGAGCCGGAGCGCTCAAGCTGCGCGTTGGCGCGCTCGACACCCGCCGTTACGAGTTCGCGAAGGCGACCCGGATTGCGGAGATCCAGCACGCGCACACCGCGGCGCGCCACCTTGTCTTCGTAGGCCGGACCGATGCCACGACCGGTCGTGCCGATCGCCTTACTGGCTGCGCTCGCTTTGTCCACGAGCTTGTGATACGGCATCACGAGATGGGCCCGCTCACTCACGTAGAGTCGCCCCTCCACATCCACGCCGTCGGCGATCAACTCGTCGACCTCCGTGAACAACGTTTCCGGATCCATCACCACGCCGTTGCCGATGGCACACCGCACACCGGGGTGCAGGATGCCGCTCGGGATCTGGTGCAACACGAACGATTTGTCGGCGATATGCACGGTGTGGCCGGCGTTCGCACCGCCCTGATAGCGCACCACCCAATCGGCCTTCTCGGCGAGGACGTCCACCAGCTTGCCCTTCCCCTCGTCGCCCCACTGGGCACCCACGACCACCACCGTACGTGTCGTCGAATCGAACATGCGAGTCCCTGGCTCCGGCGGCTCGGTGCCGCGCACAAAAAACGCCCCGCGGACAACCCGCGAGGCGTTGTGGAAATCTAGGTTCCCACCGCCGCCGCCGCCATGACCCCCACCAAGCCGCCAGAGACCGCCCCCCCACGAGGGCCGCGCCAAGCCGTGCCAGAGAGAGCATCGCCGCCCTACGCCGGCAACAGCCCCGCCGTTTCGAGACGCGCCCGCACGATCGCGACTTCGTCCGCCGTCGCCGCCAGCAGCGGGCTGCGCGGCGCGCCGCCACGCAAACCCACCAGGTCCAGCGCGGCCTTGATGCCGGCCGGCCCCATCGCGCCGGCAATATCGGTCGCCAACGGCGCCAGACGCGCCTGCAGCACCGTCGCGCCATCCACGTCACCGGCGCGGAACGCGTCGATCATTTGACGAACCAGTGGACCGGCGTACAGCGCGATCGCGAGAATGGCGCCCGACGCACCCGCCGCCAACGCCGGTACCACCGTTGCCCCGCTGCCGGTCAGCACGCGGAAGTGCGGGCCCTGCGATTCGAGATACTGCGTCAGCACGGGGATGTTGCCCGCGCTGTCCTTCATCCCGATCACGTTCTCATGCTGCGCCATCTCGTGCACGAACGCCGGACTCAGCACCAGATGCGCATAGGCCGGCATGTTATACAAGAGCACCGGCAGCGGACTCGCATCGGCGACCGCGCGGAAATGCGCCAGCAATGCCGGCTCCGTCATGCGCTTCAGGAAGTAGTGCGGTGAGATCACCAGCGCAGCGGTCGCGCCGGCCGCTTTCGCATCATGCGTGCGAGAAATCGTCTGCCGCGTACTCTCGCTGCCGACACCGGCCAGCAGCCATTGGTCATCGGACAAACGCTCGCGCGCCCACGTCAGCAGCTGGCGACGATCCTCGTCGTCCAGCAGGGCGGATTCGCCGCTCGAGCCGGCAACGAGGACGCCGTCGACGCCATGGCCGACGTACGCATCGATATTGGACTGGAACGCGGCGCGGTCAAGCTCACCCGTCGCGGTAAAGCAGGAGGCGGCAGGCACCATGAGCCCGCCCAGGGAAGTGTTCGGCATCCGGCAAATCTAATCCGTCGCCAACACCGCCGTTCCATCCAGCCACCGGATCAGCCACCGGATCGGCCGCCAGCTCAGCCGCCAGCTCAGCCGCCAGCCCAGCCGCCGGCTCAGCTGCCGAACAGACTCTCGAAACCGCTGCCGAACACCGAGTCGTTCCCGGAGTTGTTCCCGGAGTCGTTCCCGAGCGGATTCGGACTCGACACCGTCGAATGACTGCTCGGACTCGTGGCGATCGGCGGCAGCGTCGGACCGGTGCCGAGCGGATTGGCACCCAGGCCACTCGGCGTCGCGATCGTACCCACGCCCTGCGTGACCGGCTTGGCACTCCCTGTCAGCCGGGACGCGATCCCCATCGCAGAGCTATGCGGTGTCCGACGGTTCCGGCTCATGCGGAAGCTCAACTCAAAATCCGCCGGGTTCGTCGCCGCCGCCTTCGCCACCTCGAACGTCACGGCATGACTGGTCACCAGTTCGGTCAGATGCTGATCGAAGGTTTGCATGCCGTACTGTGCGCCATCAGCGATGTAGTCGCGAATCTCGACGATATTGCCAGCGGCGATCAAATCCCGGATCGTCGACGTCACGATCATGACCTCGCACGCGACCACGCGTCCCTGCCCGTTCGCCCGCGGCAGCAGTCGCTGCGACACCACCGCATGGAGCGACTCGGCCAGTCGCATGCGCACCACCGTCTGCTCTTCGGGCGGAAACATCGCCACGATCCGCATGATCGTGCTCTGCGCATCGGGCGTGTGCAGCGTCGAGATCAGCAAGTGACCCGTTTCCGCCGCCTTCATCGCCGTATCGATGGTTTCCGAATCGCGCATCTCACCGATCAGGATCACATCAGGATCCTGACGCAACGCCGCCCGCAATCCCATGCGGAAGCTCTCGGTATCGATGCCCACTTCACGCTGGCTGACCGAACTTTTCAGGTCGGTGTGAATGAACTCGATCGGGTTCTCGAGGGTGAGAATGTGCTTCTCGTGCGAGGCATTGATGGCGTTCACCAGCGCCGCCATCGTGCTGGACTTGCCGGAGCCGGTCACGCCGGTCACCAGGACCATCCCACGCTCCGTGTGCGCGATGCGATCGAGCACCGGCGGGAGCATCAGCGACTCGAACGTCGGGACGTTCTCCGGGATCACGCGCATCACGATCGAATGCGCGGCGCGCTGCCGCATGATGTTCACGCGAAACCGACCGACGCCCGGCGAGTGCCAAGCGCAGTCATGGTCCTTCAGCGAGTCGATCGTCGCGCGCTCGGCATCGGACAGCATGAAGTGCAACGCGATCGCGCGCGTCTGTTCGGCAGTGAGTGCCTGCTTCGTCAACACAACCAGGCGGCCGTCGATGCGCGCGCGCACCACGTCTCCCGCCTTGATATGCACGTCGGACGCACCGCGTTCGACTGCCGCCTTGATGATTCGCTCGATCGCCACGATGCCTGCTTAGGAGAGCTACGGGAGGTGTGTGGCCCCCGATCAATAGCCTGCATCGAGGTCCACGACGTTGCACAGCGGACGGCCTGCCTGCCAACGCCGCCAATTGTCTTCGAACAACTCGAGCCCACGTCGCCATTGCTGCGGCGAGACGGCCGAGACATGGGGGGTGACCAGCACCTTCGGATGCCGCCAGAACGGATCATCAACCGGTAGCGGCTCCGTGGTAAAGACATCCAACACGGCACCCCGGAGATGATTTCGGGTCAACGCATCCAGCAAGGCCTCGTCAGAAACCAGCGCGCCCCGCGCTACGTTCACGACGATTGCCCCGGCGGGGAGCAACGCCACGCGCGCCGCATCCAACAGCGCCGTGCTGCCACCCGTCAGCGGTGCCGCCAACACCACGACATCGGCCCCCGGAAGCTCCGCATCCAGCCCGTCCACCCCAACCACACGCGCGAATCCGTCCGGCGCGCCGAGCTCCGGCCGGCGTCGGACGCCCACGCACTCGCACCCCAATGCCGAAAACCGACGCGCGACCGCCGAGCCGATCCCGCCCGCCCCCACAACCACGACGCGCAGTTCCGCCAATTCACGCACGTCGACGCGCGCGCTCAGCACGCCCTGGATGAACGGCAACTGATTCCACGTCGACGCAGCCTGTTGGCGTACCGCGAAGTCCAGCCCGCGTACGAAATGCAGCACGCCCGCCAACACGGTATCCGCCATCGGCTCGCCGTACACGCCCGCGCTGTTCGTGAACACCACGCCACTCGCGCGCAGCTCGGGAGTGACCGACGCACCGACGCCCGCTGCGGCGCTATGCACCCATCGCAGCTGCGGAGCCGCCTGGAGTAATCCCGCCGGCACGCCGTACCCGAAGTACCCCTCGGCCTGGCCAATCGCGGCCAGCGTCTCGTCGCTCGCCACGTTGCTGCCGCTGCCGATCGACGTCGACGGCGACCCGACGTGAACCACTTCCCACCCCTCCGGCGCCGCCGCCGTGACCCGTTCGGCAGCCCAGAGCGGCACCCGCATATGCGGCGACGTGCTCTGCAGATCAACGACGAGCCGTCGACGCCCCTGCACCTCGGTCACGCTGGTGCGATAGTGGGAACGGTGACCGGGTCGAGGCCCATGTAGCCGCGCACCTCTCGCATCGTCTCGCGCGCGATGCCTCGGGCCGTCTCCGCCCCGCTGGCCAGCGCGTCCAGCACCCGCTGCGGCTCGGCATCCAGGGCCTCGGCCCGGCGACGAATCGGCGTCAATTCCTGCACCATGCTTTCCTGCAGGACCTTCTTGCAATCCATGCACCCCCAGCCGGCGGCGCGACACTGCCCATCGACCTGCGCCACCGTCTCTTCGGGGCTGAACGCCTTGTGCAGCTGGAAGATGTTGCACACCTCAGGTCGACCCGCGTCCGTCTTGCGAACGCGCTGCGGATCGGTCATCGCCGGACGCAGCTTCGCCCAGATCTCGTCGTCGGTCTCCATCAGGCCAATCGTGTTGCCCAGCGACTTCGACATCTTCGACTGCCCGTCGAGGCCCATGATCCGGCGCGTCGGGGTGAGGAGCGGCTTGGGCTCGGGGAAGTACTCCTGCCCGAACTTTGCATTCCACTTGCGCGCCGTATCACGGGCCAGCTCGAGATGCTGGATCTGATCTTCACCGACCGGCACCGAGTCGGCGCGATACAGCAGGATGTCGGCGCTCTGCAGCACCGGGTACATCAACAACCCGGCGGGAATGCTTTCCACCTTCGACGACTTGTCCTTGAACTGCGTCTGCCGCTCGAGATCGCCCAGCGGCGTCAACGTCGTGAAAATCCACGAGAGCTCGGTGTGCTCTGGCACATCGCTCTGCACGAACAGTGCGGCCTTGGCGGGATCGATGCCGGCCGCCAGCAACGACTTGGCCATCCCCCAGCGCCGCGCGCGGAGAACCGCCGGATCGTACGTGCCGGTGATCGCGTGATAATCGACGACACAGAACAGGGCGCCAGGATACGTGCCCTGAAGCTGGACCCAATTCTTGACGGCGCCGAGATAATTGCCGATGTGGAGTTCGCCCGAAGGCTGGATGCCGCTGAAAATGCGTGCCATCCTTCAAACGTACCCACCGTGATTTTTTCCAGCAACGCACAGCACTCCGAATGGCATCGCCCGCACACCCGAAACGTCAGGACTGGCGCGACACCGCCGTCGCGGCCGCCAACGCCGCCGCACAGTTCATCACGCACGAGGCGATGTCGCGCCACACGCTGACCTGGGAGGAAAAGAGCGCGACGGACTTCGTGAGTCGGGTTGATGTCGGAGCGGAGGAGCGCATCCGCGACATGATCACCGCGCGCATTCCGGGTATTCGGATGGTCGGCGAAGAGCTGAGCGCCGACGCGCATCCGGAACAGGGGCTGGTCGCGATCGTCGATCCGCTCGACGGCACCACCAACTTCTTGCACGGCTTCCCGAACTACGGCGTGTCGATCTGCATCGCGCTCGATGGGGTGCCACAGGCCGCTGTCGTGCACGATGTGGCGCGCGGCGGTGTCTTGCATGCCACAGCCGGCGATGGCGCCTTCGTGAACAGCAGCCGACTGCGGGTGTCCACCACCACGTCCCCGGCCCGCGCCCTCATCGGCACCGGTATCCCATTCAAGGACGTGTCTCAGGCCGACCTCTACCTGCGCCAACTCCGGCGTCTCATGCCGATCATCTCCGGTGTACGCCGCGCCGGGTCGGCAGCGCTCGACCTCTCGGACGTCGCCCGCGGACGCTTCGACGGCTTCTGGGAGCTGTTCCTGAACCCCTGGGATCTGGCCGCCGGCGTGCTGCTCGTCCGCGAGGCCGGAGGCCGCGTCACCGACCTTGAGGGGCACGAGGCCCCCCTGACGAGGGGGCCAATTGTCGCCAGCAACGGTATCCTTCACGACTGGTTTCTTGGCATGCTCAACGAAGGTGAAGTTTCCGCCCCCTACCCGCCCTGATCGTGTCTCTCGTCGAATGCGTCCCGAATTTCTCTGAAGGCCGCGACCCTGCGGTGATCGCCGCGATTCGCGACGCGATTGCGAATACCCCGGGCGCCCACGTGCTCGATGTATCCAGCGACCCGTCGCATCATCGCACGGTAGTCACCTTCGTGGCCTCGCTCGAAGCAGCCGTTCCGGCCGCCTTCGCCGCCATGAAGGTCGCCCAGGAACGCATCGATCTCACCACGCATCACGGTGAGCATCCGCGCATCGGTGCCACCGATGTCGTGCCGTTTATTCCACTCGAAGGCGCGACCATGGAGCACTGCGTCGCGCTCGCACGCGAGCTGGGCGCCCGCGCGGCGGCCGAGCTGGGAATTCCCGTGTACCTGTACGAGCGCGCGGCCACGTCGCCGGCACGTGAGAATCTCGCCGATGTACGTCGTGGAGAATTCGAGGGGCTGCGCGAAGACATCCGCACGAATCCGGCGCGGAAGCCCGACTTCGGTGCGAGCGAAATCCATCCCACGGCCGGCGCCACGGCCATCGGTGCGCGTCCGTTCCTCGTGGCCTACAACGTCTATCTGGGCGACGCGAAGCAGCTCCCCGTCGCCAAGGAAGTCGCCAAGGCGATTCGCGGCTCGTCGGGCGGCCTGCGCTTTGTGAAAGGACTCGGGATGGAGGTCGACGGGCAGGCGCAGGTCTCGATGAATCTGGTCGATACCGAGAAGACGCCACTGCATCGCGTCTTCGAGATCGTCAAAGCCGAAGCCGCCGCCCACGGCGTGTCGCCCACCTGGAGCGAGATCGTCGGTTTGGTCCCCGAGCGCGTCTTGCTCGAAGCAGGCGCCCGTCACGTGCAGTTGCGCGGCTTCACCAAGGCGATGCTGCTGGAGACCAAAGTGCGCGAGGTCATCGCCGGCGGTGAAGCGGTCGAAGGCTTCATGGCGCGAGTGGCGGATTCATCGCCCACGCCGGGTGGCGGCAGCGTGGCGGCGCACGTCGGCGCGCTGGGCGCTGCGCTCGCGCAGATGGTGGCTGGCCTCACGATCGGCAAGAAGAAGTACGCCGCCGTAGAGGACCAGATGAAACAGCTCACCCTCGACGCCTACGCACTCCGCCGCCAGCTCTCGGAACTGGTGCAACGCGACGCCGATTCCTACGAACGCGTGCGGTCCGCGTACATGATGTCGAAGGAGCCCGAGCATGCCCTCGCGCGCGCCGATGCCATTCGCGCGGCGTTGGTGTTCGCATCGCGAGTGCCCCTCGAAACGGCGCACCTGGCCGTGCAGGTTGCGGCCATCGCGGCCACCGTGGCAGAGTTGGGGAACAGTAACGCCGTGACCGATGCGTGCGTGGCCGCACTGATGGCGGAAGCGGCGTGCAAGGGAGCCGTGCTCAACGTGCGCATCAATGTGGCCTCACTCGACGAGGAGGGCACCCAGATGGGGGCAGCGCTGGCCGCGGAAGCCCGAGCCTGCGTCGACGCGGCGGCGGTGCATGCCCGGGTGGCGGAAGCTGCAGCCGAACGCGCGATGCGACCGACATGAACGGGTGGCGGAGCGCGCGGCTGGGCGCAGGTCTGTTCGCGTGCGGCTGCGCCCATGCGCCGCCCGGGACAGCAGCGGGCGCCGCCGCGACGCCGTCTTCGTCTGCCCCCACGCCGGCCTGTATCTCGCCAAATGACATTGGCAAACTCCGTCTGCTGCTCACCCTGCAGCCGACCGTCCCTGAAACCACAGAAGCGCTCGTTCGCCTTGAAAGCGAAACCGAGCGCTCCACCGTGCGCGTGAATGCCGCCCTCGGCACCACCTTCGAACTGCGTCCGGGAACCTACCGGCTGTCCATCTCGGTGCCACACTACGTCAGCGCAAGCCGGTCGGCGGTCATCGACTGCGGTTCCGAGAACACACTCACGGTGCCGCTGTCCAAGAAGCGATAGCTATCCGAGCGGCTGCGTCAAAATGCGCGGACCGTGCTCCGTAATCGCCACCGTATGCTCAAAGTGCGCCGAGCGTTTGGCGTCGGCCGTCACCACGGTCCACTTGTCACTGAGCGTCTTGGTCTTCGCGGTTCCCACGTTCACCATCGGCTCAATCGCAATCGTGAGCCCCACGCTAAGCTTTTTCCCGCGCTTCGCCTTACCGTAGTTCGGGATTTGCAGCTCTTCGTGCGGCGAGAAGCCGACACCATGGCCCACCAATTCGCGCACCACCGAGAAACCGGCAGCTTCGACGACGGCCTGCACGGCAGCACCGATGTCTCCCACATGATTGTCGGGCGTGGCAGCCGCGATGCCGGCGTCGAGCGACCGCTTCGTGACCTCCAGCAGTCGCTGCGTCAACTCGTCGACCTCACCAACCGGCACCGTGATAGCGGAATCGGTGTACATCCCCTCGAGCTTCACGCCGAAATCGAGCTTCACGATGTCGCCGTCGTTCAGCACCCGCTTCCGCGAGGGAATACCGTGCACGATCTCTTCGTTGATCGAGATGCAGGCACTGCCCGGAAATCCGTACAGCCCCTTGAAGGCCGGCTCGGCACCGGCGTGCGAGCGGATGAACGCTTCACAGAGCGTGTCCAACTCACCCGTGCTGATGCCCGGTCGAACGTGGGCCTTCATGTGCTGCAGGGTGGCGAACAACAGTGCGCCGCCGCGTGCCATGATGTCGATCTCGCGCGGTGACTTCAGCAACGTGGCCGGAGCAGATCCGCCGATGGCCATCAGTACCCGAGCACGTGTAAAGCGCGCGACTCGACCTCTTCGAGCGACCCGATGGCATCGATGCGCACCACCCGCGGGCCGTGCGCTTCGTACCAGTTGATGACCGGCGAGGTCTGGTCGCGATACACCTGGAGTCGCTTACGCACGGCATCCGGCTCGTCGTCCTTGCGGCGCACCAGCGTACCGACCTTGCCGTCCGCCTCGCACGATTCACCAGGCTGGCGGCCGAAGAACGGGCGCTGACAGGCGTCGCACGTGGTACGTCCACTCAGGCGGCGTACCAACTCGTCCTCCGCGATATCGAAGAGCAACACGGCATCGACCTGACGGCCAAGACCCGCTAGCATGGCGGCAACCCCATCCGCCTGCGGGGTCGTTCGAACCACCCCGTCCAGGATCGCTCCCTTGGCGGCCGTGGGGGACGCCAGTGCTTCCTTCATGATCCCCATGATGACCTCATCGGGGACCAGATCGCCGCGATCCATGGCAGCCTTCGCTTCGAGACCGAGCGGAGTGCCGTCACGTACCGCGGCGCGGAGTACATCGCCGGTGGCGATCTTAGGAACGTCAAGGCGAGCGGCAAGCCGCTCGCCTTGAGTCCCCTTGCCCGCACCCGGCGGTCCAAGCAGGACAATGATCATGATCTTCCTTAGAAGCCCTGAGTCGCCTGACGGCCGCGGAAGCGCACGCGCCCCTTTTTCATAAAGCCGTCGTATTTGCGGAGCAGCAGGTGCTGCTGCATCTGCGCCATCGTATCCAGCGCCACACCGACCACGATCAGCAGTGACGTGCCACCAAAGGCGAACGGCACGTTGATCAAGCGCGCAATGATGATCGGCATCAGCGCAATCACGGTGAGGAAAATCGCGCCCGGGAGCGTAATACGCTCCACCACCTGCTCGATGTATTCCGCCGTCTTGGCGCCGGGCTTGATGCCGGGCACGAAGCCGCCCTGCTTCTTCAGGTTCTCCGCCAGATCCACCGGATTGAAAATGATGGACGTGTAGAAGTACGTGAACAGCAGAATCAGGATCGCCGACAAAATGAAATACAGCCACGGGTTCGGGCCCTGCGGATTGAACAGCTCCGCAATCTCCTGAGCCTTGGCATTCCCGCTGAACTGCGCGATCGCACCGGGAATCACGATGACCGACTGCGCGAAAATGATCGGCATCACGCCGGCCGTGTTGATACGGAGCGGGATGAAGTTCCGCGCCGCTTCACGCTGACGACCGCGCGCCATCGTGCGCTGCGGGATCTGGATGAGGACGCGACGCGCCGCCACCGTGATCGCCACCACGCCGGCCACCACGCCGACCATCAGAATCGCCAGCACCACGAGCGAGAGCACCGGCAAGGCGCCCGTCGTCACGAAGTTGAACGACTGGAAAATCGACGGCCACATGCGTTCGACAATCGAGAAGAAAATGATCAGCGACGCGCCGTTGCCGAGGCCACGTTCCGTGATCTGCTCACCCAGCCACATGACGAAAATTGCGCCCGTGGTGAGAAACAGCATCATCTGCACCGTAAACCACGGCCCCGGACGCGACACCGCGGCCGGAAGCGACGAGGTGAACAGGGCAAATCCGTACGCCTGGATCAGCGCCAGCACGACCGTCAAATAACGCGTGTACTGCGTCAATTTTTTCCGACCTTCTTCGTCCTTCTGCATCTTGTCGACGTTCGGCATCACGGCCCCGGCGATCTGGACGAAGATGCTCGACGAGATGTACGGCATGATGCCAAGCGCGAAGACCGTCGCGCGGGAAAGACCACCACCCACGAACATGTCGTAGAGGCCGAGGAGGCCACCACCCTGCTGGCGGGTGAAGTAGTCGGTCAGCGCCTGGACATCGATACCGGGCGCCGTGATGTGCGCTCCGATCCGATAGATCACCATACACAGGAACGTGAAGGTGATCTTCTGCCAGAGCTCAGGCGTGCGGTAGATGTTGGAGACGGCTTGCGCCGCCGGATTGGGTTGCTGTGCCATGCGCTGGATTATCTCCGTCAGCCGTCGATGCGGCCACCGGCCGCTTCAATCTTCGCCTTGGCACCGGCGCTGATCTTCACGCCGCGTACCGTGAACGCGCGGGACACTTCACCGTTGTTGAGCAGCTTCGCCGGGCCGTGACCCGAACGAATCAGCCCAGCCGCGACCAGCGTCTCCACCGTCACTTCGTCCCCGGCAACGCCGGTCAGCGAATCGAGCCGCACGACCTGCGCCTCTTCACGGAACGGATTCGTGAAACCACGCTTCGGGATCCGACGCGTGATCGGCATCTGGCCGCCTTCAAAGTGCGGCTTGCCGCCACCAGGGCCACCGTGGCCTGACCGCGCCATAGAACCCTTGTGACCCTTACCGGACGTCTTGCCCAGACCGGAGCCCGGACCGCGACCCACGCGACGACGGCCGCGGTGCGAACCCGGCGCCGGACGCAGGTTGTGCAGGCCGATCTTCTCGGCGCCGTCGGCGCCTGAATTGGTAGCCATGTGTTACTCCTCCACCGCCGTCACCAACACCAGGTGACGAACCTGCTTGAGCTGGCCGCGCAGCGAGGCGGAATCCTGCTGCACGACGCTGGCCTGATGATGACGAAGGCCGAGGGCTTCAAGGGTGCGACGCATCCGCCACGAGTGGCCGATCGCGCTACGCACCTGCTTGATATGAAGCTTGCCGGTTCCCGGCGCTTCGAGCTTCGGGGTCTTCGCCGGACCCTTCGACGGATGCCACACGAACGTACGGGGCATTATGCCACCTCCGCGGCGTCAGGCGAGGCGCCAACCACAGCGGCCTTGCGAGCATCATGAGTCTCAGTGCGCGACTTGGCGCGCGACCGGTAACCGATCGCCGACACATCGACACCACGTTCCTTCGCTGCCTGTTCGACCGTGATCAGATGCGTCAGGCCGTCCAGCGCCGCCAGCACCATGTTGTGCGGATTCGTCGAACCCAGCGACTTCGTGAGAATGTCGTGGATGCCGGCGCACTCGAGCACGGCACGCACCGCTCCACCGGCAATCACACCAGCACCCGGCGCGGCAGGCTTCATGAGCACCTTCCCGGCGCCATGCTTCCCGACCACTTCGTGCGGGATCGTCGAACCCGTGAGCGGGATCTGCACCATCTTACGACGGGCAGCTTCCACGGCCTTGCGGACCGCTTCCGACACTTCGTTCGCCTTGCCGGTGGCAAAGCCGACCTTGCCCTGTCCGTCGCCCACCGCGACCAGCGCGTTGAACGAGAACCGGCGACCACCCTTCACGACCTTCGCGACGCGGTTGATCGCGATCACGTTTTCGACCAGATCGCTCTGCTCGCGGTCCTGCGACGGACCACGGCCACCATCGCGGCCACGGCCATCACGGCCCGCGCCCGGTCCACCTTCGCCACCCGGGCCACGGCCACGCCCACCCGGAGCGCCGCCACCGGGACCGCCACGACCGCCACCAGGGCCGCCACGACCGCCACCAGGACCACCACGACCGCCGCCCGGGCCACCACGGCCACGACCGCCAGGTCCACCACCACTGCGGGCGCTGCCACCAGGCGCGCCACCGGTTCCTGCTGCGTTAGCCATGATCAGAACTCCAGGCCGCCCTCTCGGGCGCCATCTGCCACGGCCTTCACACGGCCGTGATACTGGTAACCGGCACGGTCGAAGACGACCTTCGCGATGCCGGCCGCCTTCGCCTTCTCAGCAACCTGCTTGCCGACGGCGAGTGCACGCTCCGACTTCGTGCCGTTCCTCCCTTCGTCGCCAACGGTCATCAGCGTACGCTGCGTGACGTCGTCCACGATCTGGGCGTAGATGTGCTTCAGCGAACGGAACACCCCGAGACG
>CAIUOO010000299.1 GCA_903900795.1 uncultured Gemmatimonadota bacterium
CAACAGCTGCAGCGCGGCCTGTTCATCCTTGACCTTCTGAAACTCGTCCTGGTATGTCTCGCGGAGCCGGCGGAGTGCGAACTCGCGATCCGCCTGCTCCGTCAGCGCCCGTCGCAAATTTTCAGCGGCCGGATCCGCGTTTACCATCGGAATGGAGAGCACCGCCTCGCGAGTGACCGTGCGTCCACTGCGTGCCTCGCTCAGCAGCCGTTCGATCGTTGAGCGATCCCGCTTGTAGTTCTCCACCAGGATACGGTCACGGAAGTACGTGTCATACACCGGGTTCGTCGTCATCTCGATGCCAGGCGCGATGGCCTGTCGCTCGTTCGGCTCCGTCACCGTGCGAACGCGGAAACTCTCCAGCTGAGATTCGGCATCGGATAACCCGCTGGCTGCGTATTGGAGCTGCCCCTCTAGAATGAGCGCCACCGAGGTCACGTTCTTCTTCTTGAGATCGGTCGCCACCACCACGAATTGCTCCACCCACGAGTTGAGGATGGCGGCCGTTTTCTTGGCGTCTGAGCCCGTGAGTGTCAGGAAGAGAAATGCGCTGCCATCCTGCAACCTCATCCCCAGCCGCCGGATGAGCCCGAGTGAGGCTTCCCGGGGGGTCCGAACGTCGAACGCGACGGCGGTGCGTCCTTTGAACGCTCCGGCAGCCGGACTCCAGCGAAAACCGACAGCGCGGCCGATCGAGTCACCCGTGACTCCTTCCTCGACCACGACGGTCTGGCCGTCGGGCGTCGCGTTTTTCAGGGAGAGCGTGTAGCTCCGCCCCTTCATCGCGAGCGAGTAGCTGCCCGGCCGTAAGCTCGTCTGATCGACGTCGAATCCACGGAAGAGCGTGCTGTCGCTCGCGCTCGCCTGGGATACGTACAGTTTGAGGCTCATCACCACCGGATCAGCAATGGCAAATGAGCGCAGCAGGTCCTGCCAGCCCGACGATCCGAGCATTTGCTCCGCTTGGATGGCCCCGGCGCGCCTTCCTGCGCTCTGCTCGAGAATGATGGTCGCCTGCACCGCGTACTCAGGCTCGATGTACCCGGTTGCGACGTACCCGCCGCCGCCACCGAGCAAGCCAAAGGCGACGATCAGCCATTTGAACCGGTTCAGTGCCGAGACATATCGTCGAAGCGACGGTCCCGCCGGCTCAGGGGCAGCCGGTTGCTGGCCCCCTCCCCAGTCTGCGGGAGATGCGCCGTCTTGGAACGAATCCATCGCGGTGTCACGCGACTGATGCGGTTGTATCTGCGAACCGGCCATTGATAGATCGGGCTGAAGTCTGACGTAGTGCCGGTGGTATGACGGTTAATCACATCGATCGGCAACAGAGTGCGGCGCAAGCGCACGCACAACGATGCTCAGTCGCCACACCACCGTGACTTTTTCTCTACTATTGCAGTCATGCAACGGGTACTGTTGTACCGACACCACGGAAATGATTGACCAATTCGTCATTGGATCGTATTTCCGGCAGACGGCAGCCACACGTCCGGTGATGTGTGTCTTCCACGCCTCAGTATACACAACGTGCTCGAATCCTGCTGTTCCCGCGTGCTGCTGGCCCGTCCCGACCCAGTGCCTCCCTTATGACCGACCCGTTCCTTTCCGACTCCAGCGCAACTGCCGTGCCCGACAAGGGCACCGGACTCCGCATCCTTGTGGCCGACGATGATCGGACACTTCGGGAGGGGTGCGCATCGGTCCTGCAAATGGACGGGCACTCCGTGGTGACCACCGGTCGCGGCGAGGAAGCGCTGGAGCTCGTACGACGGCGCAAGTTCGACCTTATTCTCGCCGACCTGTACATGGCCCCCATCTCGGGCATCGAGGTGCTGAAAGCGGCGATCGAGACGTATAAGGACGCGATCGTGGTGATGATGACCGGCAACCCCAGCGTCGCCTCGAGCATCGAAGCACTCCGCGCCGGCGCCTGGGATTACCTGCCGAAGCCGTTCTCTGCCTCGCATCTTCAAGTGCTGGTTGGACGGGCGGCGCATGCCGTGCACGCCAACAAGGACAGCCGCGAGCAGATCAAGCCCTCGTTGGTCACGCAGAACGGTGCCGGCATGCCCATGGCGCTCCTGGGAGTGTCGCCGTCGTTCACGAAAGCGGTCGAGCTTGCCCAGAAGGTGGCGGCCACCGACGCCTCCGTGATGATCAGTGGCGAAAGCGGCACCGGCAAGGAGATGATCGCCCAGTTCATTCATCAGCACAGTCGCCGAACAGCGCGGAAGCTGGTGCCCCTCAACTGCGCGGCGCTGCCGGACAACCTGCTGGAATCGGAAATGTTCGGCTATCGCAAGGGGGCCTTTACCGGTGCGGACCGCGACAAGGCCGGCTTGCTGGAAGTCGCGAACGGCGGCACGCTCTTTCTTGACGAGCTGACCGAAATGACGATGCCGCTGCAGGCAAAGTTGCTTCGCGTGTTGCAGGACGGCGTGGTGCGGCGCTTGGGCAGCGAGACGCAGGACGCGGTGGTCGATGTGCGCTTCATTTCGGCCACGAACCGCGACCCGCAGGAAGCGGTGCAGCAGGGGCTCCTGCGCGAAGACCTGTTTTACCGCCTTCGCGTGGTGCCGATCAAGCTGCCACCGCTGCGGAAGCGGCTCGAAGACATCCCGTTGCTGGCCGAGTTCTTCTTGAAGCGCTCCTGGGAGCGCCACCGCGCCAGCGGTGCGCCGGCACCAGTGCTGACCGCGGACACGATTGCCTTCCTGCAATCCCGCCCGTGGCGCGGCAATGTGCGTGAACTGCAAAACGTGATCGAACACCTTGCCGTGATCGCCGATGGCAGTCGCGCCATCGAGCCAAATGATGTTCCCGTGTACGATGAAGACGCCGGACCGACGGCGGAAGCGGAGGTGGGACTCCCGCTCTCGATCATGAACGAAGCCTTCCACCCGGCCAAGGACAACTTGATCGCGCACTTCGAAAAGGAGTATCTGACGCGGTTGACGACGCGCGCCGGCGGCAACATGTCAAAGGCGGCCCGTCTCGCGGGGATCGATCGCACCACGCTGTACCGTCTCATGGAGAAGCATGGTTTCCGCCGCGATGGGCTGTCGGGGGCCGCGGAGTGATGCAGTCCCATGCGGCGGCTGGCGCGGCGACGACGGCGCGCCCGGACGTCAGTCCGGAGGCCATCGCGGCGCTGGTGGCTCAGGGTGCCGCCGCGTTACGCCTTCCCGACCACGACGCGCTCTCCCTGCTCGTGGGTGTCACCCACGACATGCGCTCGCCGCTGAGCTCGATGCTGATGCTGGTCGAGCGCCTGCGGTCGGGGCAGGCAGGCCCGCTCACACCGACCCAAGAGCGTCAACTCGGCCTGCTGTACAGCGCGACCTTCGGATTGGCGGCGATGACCAACGATGCGCTCGATTTCGCCCGTGGCACCGCCTCATTGGCCAGCGAAGCACCCGTCGCGTTCTCGATCACCGACCTGTTCCGGTCCGTCTGCCAGGTAGTTCAGCCCATCGCGGAGGAGCGGGGGCTGTTGCTGCGATGCAGCGGACCGACCACCGACCGACGAATCGGCCAGCCAACGATCCTGCATCGCGTACTGCTCAACCTCGTCACGAACGCTCTCAAATACACCAACACCGGGACCGTCACGCTCAGCGCCACCGCGGTCGGCGCGACGTCCCTCTGTTTTCAGGTGGATGACAGTGGCCGAGGGATGCCTGAGGCGGTCGTCGCAGCGCTGGCGACGCCCGTCGGTGGTGGGCCCATAGGTGGTGGGCCCATAGGTGGTGGGCCCGTTTTCTCGGAAGCGTTCTCGGGCTCCGGATTGGGGCTGGGCATCTGCCGCCGTCTGCTCGGCGATTTGGACAGCGAGCTAGAGATCGAGTCCCTGCGGCCGACCGGGACGCGAGTGCAGTTCACGCTGGCTCTTCCCGCGCTTTAGTTTCCGTTACCCATTGTTTTCGGAAGTGAACCTCAGGAGTCGGTTACAGATGAGCCAGTCGAACACGGAATCCCCCTCGGCGCAGGATACGCTCGAGCTTCGCGATACGCGTACGGACACGTCCTACAGCGCCACGATCCGCACCGAAGGGCCGGAAGGCGACACGTACGTGCGTGCCATGGATCTGCGCGCCGTCAGGCGCGAGCCGGGCGAGTTCGGCTTGCTCTCCTACGATCCCGCGTTCATGAACACCGCATCGTGCCGCAGCGCGATCACGTTCATTGACGGCGACAAGGGCATTCTGCGCTATCGCGGCTATCCCATCGAGCAACTCGCCGAGAACGCCACGTTCCTTGAAGTGGCGTATCTGCTGCGTCACGGCGAACTGCCGAACCAGGGGCAGTACGACACGTGGGTGCACGACATCACGTTCCACACCTACGTGCACGAGAACATCCGGAAGTTCCTGGAAGGGTTCCGGTACGACGCGCACCCGATGTCGATGATGTGCAGCGCCACCGCCGCCCTGTCGAGCTTCTATCCCCAAGCGCGCGACATTCACGATCCGCAGCAGCGCTACATCTCGATGATTCGCCTGATGGCGAAGCTGCCTACCATCGCGGCGTTTGCGTATCGCCACGTCAAGGGACTGCCGTTCATCTATCCCGACAACGATCTCGGCTACACCGAGAACTTCCTGTCGATGATCGCGCGCATGTCGGAGCCCAGGTACGAAGCAAATCCGGTGTTCGTGAAAGCACTGGAGGTGCTGTTCATTCTCCACGCCGACCACGAGCAGAATTGCAGCACCAGTGCGGTGCGTGCGATTGGTTCCAGTGGCGTAGATCCGTTCTCGGCCGTTGCCGGCGGCATCGCGGCACTGTTCGGCCCGTTGCACGGTGGAGCCAACGAAGCCGTGCTGCGCATGATCAGCGACATCGGCGACAAGAAGAACATCCCCGCCTTCATCGAGTCGGTGAAGAGCGGCAAGGGCGAGCATCGCCTCATGGGTTTCGGCCACCGCGTGTACAAAAGCTACGATCCGCGGGCGCGCATCGTGAAGAAGCTGGCCGACGAAGTGTTCGCGCAGGTCGGCATGGACAAGGACCTGGAAATCGCGCTCGAACTCGAGCGCATCGCGCTCAGCGACGATTACTTCATTGCCCGCAAGCTCTACCCGAATGTCGACTTCTACACGGGGCTGATCTACCGCTCCATGGCGTTCCCGACGGACTTCTTCACCGTGCTCTTCGCCGTGGCCCGCGTGTCCGGCTGGATGGCGCAGTGGGAAGAGATGATTCTGGACAAGGAGCAGAAGATCGCGCGTCCTCGGCAGATCTATGTGGGCGAAGGCGAGCGCCAGTACACCGATCAGCTCAGCGACAAGTTCCCGCGGGCCCGTAAGGACAGCATTCGCAAGTGATTCACCCTGGCCCCGGAATGCGTGTCGGGTCGGCGAACCCGCCCGGGGCCGGTCAGGCGCAACCAGTCTTCACGGTCGATGTGGAAGACTGGTTTCAGGTGAGTGCGTTCGACCGCACGGTGTGCCGATCGTCATGGGACGAGCGGGAATCGCGCGTCGAGCGCAACACCGATCGCATGCTGGCGCTGCTGGATGAAACGGGCGCGCACGGCACCTTCTTCACGCTCGGCTGGGTGGCCAAACGCTTTCCGCAACTGGTTCGCCGGATAGCCGACGCCGGGCATGAAGTCGCGTCGCACGGCTTTGGGCACCAGCGCATTGCCACGATCAGCGAGGCCGAGTTCCGCGAAGACGTACGCACGGCCAAGGCCGTGCTCGAAGATGCCGCCGGGGTGGCCGTGATGGGCTATCGCGCGCCGTCGTTTTCCCTCACGGATGACGTGATGTGGGCCGCTCGCGTGCTCGTCGAGGAAGGCTATACGTACGACTCGAGTCGCTTCCCCATTGCGCGGCGCGGCTACGGTACGGCCAGTGGGCGTTGCGATCCGCACATACTCGACACGGATTCAGGACCGCTGACCGAGTATCCGCCAGCCGTGTGGGAGGTGCTTGGGGCGCGCGTACCGGTGGCCGGCGGCGGGTGGTTCCGTCAGCTGCCGTTGTGGGTTATCCGGCAGGGCCTCGGCGCCGCGCTTCGCCGCGGACATCCGGCGGTGTTCTACATCCATCCGTGGGAGATCGACCCGGGTCAACCGCGACTCGCCGTTGGCACGCTCACCACCATTCGCCACTACCGTGGACTGCGCGTCGCGGAGTCGCGACTGCGCACGCTGTTGCGCACGTGGCGCTTCACTTCGTTTCAGCACCTCTCGCGGCCGATGGCCGCCGTACCCGCATGACGACTCCACTGCGCATC
>CAIUOO010000300.1 GCA_903900795.1 uncultured Gemmatimonadota bacterium
TGCGCGATCCCCGGCCCGTGCTGTACGACCTCGAGACGCTGGAGTCGGCGCAGACGCACGACGCCCTCTGGAACGCCTCGCAGCGCGAACTCGTGCAGCAGGGCGTCATCCACAACTATCCGCGGATGCTGTGGGGCAAGACAGTCTTGCTCTGGACGGAGGACTACGAGCAGGCACGCGCGTGGCTGTACCTGCTGAACGACAAGTACGCGCTCGATGGCCGCGATCCGAACAGCGTGGGTGGCATCATGTGGTGCCTGGGTTTGTGGGATCGGCCGTGGGGGAACAAGCCGATCTGGGGTGGTATCCGGCCCATGGTCACGTCCCGCGCGAAGCTCAAGTTCGACGTGGCCGGGTATATCCGGCGCGTGCAGGGCGGCGGGGCGCCCCGGTCCGGCGAGTGACTCCGGTACGAACGGACGCTATTCTAGTGGGATGACGACACGTCCGTCCCCAGACCCGAGCATCATCCCTGGCATCGCGGCGGTGCGCACTGCCGCCGTGCGACTGCGCCCCGTGCTGCCACCAAGCCGCGTGATTCGCTCCGATGCGCTGTCGGACGCGTTCGGGGTGGAGGTGTTGTTCAAGCTGGAGCTGGAGAACCCCACCGGGTCGTTCAAAGTGCGCGGCGCGTACAACGTGCTGGCGGGGTTGTCGGCGGAGGAGCGCGCGAAGGGGGTGGTGGCGTCGAGTGCGGGCAACCACGGACTGGGGGTGGCCTATGCCGCGAGGGCGTTCGAGACGCCGGCCACGCTGTACGTGCCAATCACGGCGCCGCAAGTAAAAAAAGACGGCATTCGCGCGCTGGGCACGATCGTGAACGACGATGCCGCCGACTACGATGCAGCGATGGTTGTCGCCAAGGCCCATGCGGCCCGCGAGGGCATCCGCTTCATCAATCCCTGCCTGGGTCTCGATCTGCTGGCCGGTCAGGGCACGGTCGCCTTGGAGCTACTGGAACAGGTGCCCGACCTGCACACCGTCGTGATCTGCACCGGTGGCGGCGGCTTGTTGGGCGGCATGGGGTCGGTGCTTCGCGTGCTGGCGCCGCGGGTGCGGATCATCGGGGCGCAGAGCGTGGAAACGTCGGCCATGTCGCAGAGTCTCGCCGCGGGGCGCGTGATCGATACGGTGGTCACGCCCACGCTGGCCGATGGACTGGCGGGTCAGATCGACGCCGAGGCGCTGCACATCGGGCAGTACTGCGCGGACGAGATGGCACTCGTCACCGAGGCCGAGCTGGGTGAGACGATAGCCTGGCTGCACCGCACCACCGGCATGGCGGTGGAAGGGGCCGGCGCGGTAACCGTGGCGGCGCTGCGACACGGAAAGATTACGGTCGCGGACGGCCCGCTCGTGTTGCTGGTGAGCGGTCGGAACATCGACCCCTCGATGCTGCAGGCCCAGCTGGATCACTTTCCGGGCTGAGCACCCGCCACGCATTCAGGGGGCAAGAGGTTCGCGGCGTGGATCGCGGCGGCGATGAATGTGCGCGAATCAGCGCGCGGATCAGCGCGCGGACGACTCGTCGCTGCGAGGCGTCACGGGTGCACGATCGGCCAACGGTGCGGCCGGTCGCAACCGATCGCCATCGCGGGCGATCTGCATCGGCACTTCCCGCTCCGCGTTCCGTCCGCCCATCCGCGCTTCACGGGCCGCCGCACTGCGCGACTCGCCACCTTCACGGCCAATGGCGGCCATGTGCGCGCGATCGCGACTGACCGTGACACCGCCCTTTCGTCCGGCGTTCCGTGCTTCGTCTGACGACCATTCGTGCGCCGTCCCCTTTTCGTGCGCTGCCCGCCCGCCTTTGCTCGCGATCTCACGCTGACGCGTGGGATCCATTGACGCGAATCCGCGTCGGCTTTTTCCAGTCATTCGCCCCCCGGCATCCGGAAGTCCTGAAGAAGTGCGATGGGCGGGGACGAGACGAAAGACATCCGTCACAGAACCGGCACATCGCGGCGGAACGCACTGAATTTTACTGCAAACATCAGACCGCGCTCGCCGTTCAGGCCAGCGACCCCTTGCACAGCGAGCACACGGCCGCGCTCAAGGGGCTCGCGGCGGGCCGATGAACTGGCGAATGGGCGTTTCCGCCTATATTGCCGCCATGCCGCTGCTCGTCCGTTTCCTTGGAACCGCCGCCTCCCGTCCCACCGTGGAACGGGGGGTCAGCTCCCTCGCCATCATTCGGGAAGGAGAAACGATCCTATTCGATTGCGGGGAGGGAACGCAGCGCCAGATGATGCGCTACGGGATCTCCTTCGCGTTCGATGATCTGTTCTTCAGCCACATGCATTCGGATCACATTCTTGGCCTCACCGGCCTCATCCGAACTCTGGCGCTGCAGGGAAGAACGGACCCGCTGAGACTGTGGGGGCCGCGTGGCGCCGGCAAAACGTTGCGCCAATGCATCAGTTTAGGTGGCGACCGTGCCACATATCCGATCGAAATCACGGAGATCGAACCCGGCACGTCAGTCAAAAAGGCCGATTATCGCATCGAGGCGTTTGCCGTATCCCACGGACCGTCCCAGTCGCTCGGGTATGCCTTGGTCGAGGAGGAGCGCCTGGGTCGCTTCAATCCGGACCTCGCGCGCGCCATGGGGATCCCCGAGGGGCCCCTCTGGGGGCGCATTCACAAGGGGCAGTCGATCACGCTCGATGATGGCCGCGTGATCGAGCCGACCGTGCTCGTGGGCGAACGCCGCCGCGGCCGCCGGATCGTGATCACTGGCGACACCCGTCCGTGCGAAAACACGATCGCCGCCGCCCGGGACGCCGATCTGCTGATTCACGAGGCCACGTTCGCCGACGACGAGGCAGCGCGCGCCCTCGAGACCGGACACAGCACCGCACGGGAAGCCGCCGAGGTGGCCCGCACGGCGGGCGCACGCCGGCTGGTACTCACGCACATCTCGGCCCGCTACTCGCGGGACGCGCACGAACTGGAGCGCGAGGCCCGCTCGGTGTTTCCGCGCTCGAGCATCGCGCGCGACGGCACGGAGATCGAACTGTCGCTCACCGAGGAGCTGGCGGAGGCTGAGGAATCGAGCGTCTCCGCGAGCCCGTTGAACTGATCACGCAGAGATGCAGAGAGCGCAGAGGCCGCAGAGAACAATCAACATGATCTGTTCTCCGCGTGCCCTGCGCTCTCTGCGACTCCGCGTCATCTGTTCCAGAACACCCAGCGTCACTTCACCAACTGCTTGAGCCGACGCAAACTCGGCACGCGCCACGCCACCGTGGCCACGACAAACAGCGTGGCCACCCCGCCCACCACGACGGCGGTGACGGCGCCCCACCAACGGGCGGTCAGTCCCGATTCGAACGCGCCGATTTCGTTCGACGACCCGATGAAGATCTGATTGACCGAGGAGACGCGGCCGAGCAGCGCTTCCGGCGTACGAAACTGCAACATGAGGCTCCGAATCACCACGCTGATCATGTCGAACGCCCCGGCCAGCGCCAGCGCGCCGAGCGACAGCCACAGGCTGCGACTGAGTCCGAACAGGATCGTACACACCCCGAACCCCGTGACCGAGATCAGCAGATTGCGCCCCGTGTGCGCGAAGGGCGGCCAGCGCGTGAGCGCGATGCTGGTGATCACGGCACCGACCGCCGGCGCCGCCCGCAGCAGCCCGAGTCCGGACGGGCCCGTGTGCAGAATTTCGGCAGCGAACACCGGCAGCAGCGCGATCGCGCCACCGAAGAGCACCGAGAAGAGATCGAGCGTGAGCGCCGACAGCAGCAGCGGTTCACCGAGCACGAAGCGCAGGCCGCCGGTGATCGAACGCAGGATCGGCTCGTCGGTCACCTCGCGCACCGGCGAGCGATGGCGCACCGAGAACAACGCCCCAACCGCGAAGGTCATCAGGAGGGCATCGACCGCGTAGCCCAGTGTCGTGCCGCCGAGCGCATAAAGTGCGCCACCCAGCGCCGGGCCCAGCACCGCCGCCAGCTGCCAGCTCCCGGTGCGCCACGTGATCGCATTGCTGTACAGCGTGCGTGGCACCAGCTCGGCGCTGAGCGCTTGCCGGGCCGGCTGCAGGAAGGCGCGGGCCAGCCCACTCAGTACGATCACGGCGTAAATCGCACGGACGCGCACGGGCGCCGTGAGCGCCACACCGCCGATCGGTGCGCTATGCGCCAGCCACCAGAGGCCCAGGGAGCACAGCACCAGCACGAAGAGGGCCCCGAGGGCGATGCGGCGTCGATCGTGGCTGTCCGCCACATGCCCGGCAAACAGCGACATGCTGATCGCCGGCAGCGCTTCAGCCAGTCCCACAATCCCGAGCGCGAGCGGGTCGTGGGTGAGATCATAGATCTGCCAGCCGACGACCGTGCCCTGGATCTGGATGCCGAGGGTCAGGGTGAACAGCGCCAGCAGATACCGGCGGAAGTTCGGAATCCGGAGCGCGGCGTACGTGTCGCTTCGCGCGTCGACGGGAAGTCGCTCCACGCTAGCGATCGGCTCGTGCTTCGTCCTGACGCTCTTCGAGCCGACGCCGCCGGCGCGCCTGCGCCGCGTCATATCGACGGGATTGCTCGTCGGTTTCGGGTTGCACCATCGCAATCGGCACCGGGCGACCATTGCGATCGATCGCGACGAACGTGAGGTAGCACGTGTTCGTATGGCGACGCGCGCCCGTAATGAGATCCTCGGCCTCCACGCGCACGCCGATCTCCATCGACGTGGTGCCCACAAAATTCACCGACGCCATACAGGTCACGAGATCCCCGACGTGGATCGGCTCGCGAAAATCCACGCGATCGATCGAGGCGGTGACGCAGGCGGTGCGGGCATGCCGAAACGCGGAGACG
Organism: uncultured Gemmatimonadota bacterium; assembly: GCA_903900795.1. Lineage (GTDB taxonomy): Bacteria > Gemmatimonadota > Gemmatimonadetes > Gemmatimonadales > Gemmatimonadaceae > Gemmatimonas. The sequence goes on from CAIUOO010000300.1 coordinate 4,827, forward strand.
GCCGCCGCCTTGTCGACCATCGCCATGATCGCACCACCAAACGCATGCCCCAGAATGTTCGCATCATGCGGCATGATCAGTTCACTGGTGACGTGCTGCGAGGCGGACACGGGGCGGGCCACACGGGCGGGCGAAGCATCGTTCATTGGCGGCGTGAAAATGAGGTGGCCCGCAGCGGCACGGTCGCGTTGGCGATCCGCGGGCGATGCGGCCAGCTGGCGCGTTGAACCAGACCGTCCAACGACGTGGAGAGATCAAACGCGCGCGATAACGCGGCGCGTGCGGCGCTGTCGATCGGGGGCGCATCGAGCGGAATGAGCTGATACGCCGGTCCCGCCACGGTGGCAATCGGCCATTCGTGCGCCTCGCCCACGGCGCCGCCGATCAGCACGAGGGCCAGCGCGTCGCCATCAGCGGAAGGACGCGCCGCGATGTTGTAGTTGGCGCGATCCCATGTTACCCGCGCCGAGTCCTTGGCCCACTCCGGCAGCGTGGCGCGCACGGACTCCCACCACACCGGTGCTCTCACCGTGATGGGCGGCAGATACAGCGCGAGGGCCTCGCCATCGGTGCTATGCCCCGGCACCATGAAGGCCACGGCGGGATCGCGGCCGATGTCGGACACCCCGAAGCTGACGGAATCGAAGCGGAAGCTATCGAGCGATTCCGTCGCGACCGACGCCCGTTCGTCGCCCGCCGCACCGGCGGTGCGGATGGAGTCGACCAGCTGCGTCAGCGATGTCCGCGCGGCCGCCGCAACGCGTCGCGCCTCGTCGGCCCCCACGAGCACCTCGAGTGAGGCGAAGGCGCCACTACGCACGTCGAGCACCACCCGACGGCCCCCGTGCCGGTGCGACGGACTACCGTCTATATCCACGTTGAGCAGATGCTCAATGGTGATATACGGTCCGTGCACGTCGACGATTTCGATCTCGTCGTTCACGACCGTGCGCGGATCGTCGGGCACGTCCTCGTCGGCCGGATCGATCTCCTCGTCACCGGGATGCGCGCGACGCCACACCGCGAGTTCGCGCAGGACGGTGGAGTCGCCGAACAGCAGCGTGCTGTCACGATGCTGCAGTTCGCGCGACCACAGGCGCGCGCTCGCGAACGAGGCGTCGGGATACTCCGCCCCCTCGTTGCCGAGGAAGATCTCGAACAACCGGCCGTCGACCTCGGTGAGCAGGATCGGAGCACTACGCACGCGCATGCCGTCGCCCCCGCTACGCACCCAGTACGTGGAGTCGCCGGCCGCAAACAGGAACTCGGCCGGCGGCAGCGCTCGGCTGCGCGACGCACGGTCGCCGCAGGCCGCGGCCAACGCCGCGCCCCCTACCGACAGCGCGAGCAGTGCGCGTATGCGTCGGAACGCCGGAGGTAGCAGGCTCGGCCTCATTCAGGCTGTTCCCTGCCTGAGCGCCCGCACGCCGTCGAGCAGACGCGCGATCTCGCTGGCGGTGGTGTAGCACGAGCACCCCACGCGCACGAGTCCCTCGTGGGCGAGGCCGAGCCGGCGCGCCACCGTGGCGGCATAGAAGTCGCCGTTCGACACGTAGAGTCCGAGTGGTGCGAGGAATCGCGCGACTTCCTCCGAGGGGTGCCCCTGCACATGAAACGAGACGGTGGGCGTGCGGGCCGTGCCGGGCGGTGGCCCGAACACCGTCACGCCGTCGATGGCGTGCAGTCCATCCCACAGCGCGTGCAACAACACGTCGCCGCGCTCGTGCAGCGCGTGCATGACCGTCCCGAGTCGCTCGCGACGCGAGGCGGTGCTGTCTATCGCGAGACTGGCAATGAAATCCACGGCCGCGGCGGCGCCGACGATGCCCTCATGATTCTGCGTGCCGGTTTCGAGACACTCTGGCACGTAGTCGGGGGCCGGCTCGAGGCGCGGCAGATCGAGCGCCGCGGTTGCCTCATGACGTCCGTAACAGATGCCGATGTGCGGCCCATAGAACTTGTACGCACTGCACAGCACGAAGTCGGCGCCGATCGCTTGCACATCCACGAGGGCATGCGGTGCAAAGTGCACGGCGTCGATCACCGTGATGGCACCGGCCGTCTTGGCCAGCGCCACCATCGCGGTCACATCGCTCACCGTGCCGAGAATATTCGACGCGGCGCCGATGGCGACGACCTTCGTGCGCGGAGAGAGCAGCGCGTCGAGCGCCCCCGCTTCATGGCGATACGTTTCGAGGTCGAGCGGCAACCACTTGAGTACGACGCCGCGCTCTTTGGCCAGCGCCTGCCACGGTGCCACATTCGCATGGTGATCGAGTTCGGTGACGATGATCTCGTCGCCGGGCTGGAGCGACCGGCCGATCGCGCGCGCCAGGTGAAATAGGATCGTGGTCATGTTCGCGCCGAACGAGATTTCACCCGGCGCGGCGCCCAAAAAATCGGCCAGCGTTACGCGCGCCGCGGCGAGCATCGCATCGGTCTCGACGCTGGTGGGATAGACCCAATGCGTGTTGGCGTTGTGATGCAGCAGGTAGTCGGACATCGCATCGGCGACGACGCGCGGCACCTGCGTCCCACCCGGTCCATCGAAGTATGCCACCGGATGAGCGCCCTCTCGGCGCGTGAGCGCTGGGAAATGCGCGCGGATCGCGTCGACGGACACCACGGCGTCAGCCACGACGATCGCACTCATGACGGTTGACCGGTGGCCGACGACCCGCCGATCTGCGCGCCACCGAGACGCTCGACGACCTTGGCTGCTTCGACATGATCGGCGTCCTCGCCGAGTTCGTGGTGGGCCATGCGAAACAGCTCGGCCGTGAGTTGCAGCAGCGGCGACGGGACCCCGTGCTCGCGGGCCAAGTCGGCGGCAATGCCGACGTCTTTATCGAGCAGCGCCAGCCGGAAGGTGCGCGGGAAGGCGCGCGTGAGCACGCGCTCCGGGAAGAGGTTCATGCTGCAGTTCGAGCGCCCGCTCGAGACATTGATCACGTCGAGCGCAATCTCGGCGTTCACGCCGGCCTTCTCGAGCGCCACCAGCCCTTCGGCGGTGCCCCAGATATGCATGGCCAGCAACGCGTTGTTCACGGCCTTGAGGGCATCACCGGCGCCAACGGCGCCGCAGTGCACAATGCGCTTCCCGAAGCAGGCCAACACCGGCTGCACGCGCTCGAGCGTGGCCGCATCGCCACCCACCATGACGGTGAGCGCGCCCTGTTCGGCACCGACGACGCCGCCCGACACGGGCGCGTCGAGAAAGCCGATCCCGCGTTCCGCGAGCCGCGCGGCCATGCGACGCGACGTCGCCGCGTCCCCCGAGGTGCAGTCCACGAGCACGGCACCCGAGCGGAGCGTCGCGAGCAGCCCGTCGGGCCCGTCCAGCAGCGCCTCCACGTGACGCGAGATGGGTAAGCAGGTGATCACGACGTCGCAGTCGCGGGCCGCGTCGGCCGGCGTCGGCGCGTACCGCACGCCGAGCTCGCTCGCCATCGCTTCGGCCTTGGGCAGCGTACGATTCCACACCGCCAGATCGAATTCGGGACGGGCGAGGTGACGGGCCATCGGCGCACCGATGGCGCCGAGTCCGAGAAAAGCGACGCGAGGCATTGCAAGACGGGTAGAAGGGCACGACGCCGACGATCGGCCGGTTTGCGATCGGCCGGTTGAGGTAGCGGCGCCGATCGTGGAGATTGAAAGATGCAACGGCAACGGATCCACGTGCAGCTCGACGGCCTGGTGGCCGTTCACGCCGTGCGCGCCGTCTGGACGGCACTGGGCGCGGTCACCGGCCTCCTGAGCGCCGAAGTCACCATGCAGGGTGCCGTCCTCGAACTCGAGGGCGATCTGGACCGTGCCGCGCTGGAGGCCGCGCTCGATGCCGCCGGGGTGTCGATCCGCAGCATCCGGGTCGAAGCGCGGGTCCTGCCCGTGCTGTAGCGCGGGCGGCGGGTGATCGACGGGGCCGTGGTCTGGCTTCTATCGCTGGGGGTGTATCGCTAACTTGACCGCCAGACCGTCGCCCTTCGCCGATGCCACCTCACTCGAAAGTAGACCGGCCGCTCGCGGCGCTGATCGTTCCGGACCTGCTCGAGCTGCTTGAGGAGCACCCGGAAAGTATCGGACCGCAGACGGAGGAAATGCACCCGGCCGACCTCGCGGACATCGCGGAGGCGCTACCGGAGGCCATGGTGCGCGCGTTCCTCTCGGCTCTGCCGAGGGAGCGCGCGGGCGAGGTGCTCGAGTATCTCGACGAGAACCTCCGCACGATGGTTCTCGAGGAGCTGACGGCCGTCGAGGCCGCCTCGATGATGTCGGAAATGACACCCGACGAGCGGGCCGACGCGCTCGAGGAACTCGACGACGAGACGGCGGACGACATTCTCGCCGAGTTCGAGCCGGCGGAAAAAGCCGAGACGGAGCGCCTGCTGGAGTACGACCCGTACACGGCCGGCGGTTTGATGACGACCGAGTTCGTATCGGTCGACGAGAATCTCACGGCCGAGGAGGCGCTGGTCGCGGTCCGCGCGATGTCGCGGGCTGGGCGTCGCGAGGCCATGTACACCGTCTATACGGTGGATCGGAACGGTCGCCTGCGCGGCGTGCTCTCGCTGCGCGAACTGCTGGCGTCACCCGACGGCACGGCGCTCAGCGAGCTCGCCTGGAGCGAGGTGGTCAGCGTCGCGCCCGACATGCCGCAGGAGGAGGTCTCGCAGATCACGTCGAACTACGACCTGGTGGCACTGCCGGTCGTGGATTCGGAAAAGCGGCTGCTGGGTGTAGTCACGGTCGACGACGTCATCGACGTCATTCAGGAAGAAGGCACGGAAGACGCCCAGAAGTTCGGTGGTATGGAGGCGCTCGAAGAGCCCTACATGCAGATCGGCCTCTGGCAGAACGTGAGGAAACGCGGCGGCTGGCTGGCCGTGCTGGCCGTCAGCGAGATGATGACGGCCTCGGTGATGGCGCGCTATGAGGGGGAAATTGGCCGCGTGCTGCTGCTCTCCCAGTTCATTCCGCTGGTGATGAGCTCCGGTGGCAATTCGGGGTCGCAGGCCACGTCGCTGATCATTCGCGCGATGGCTCTCGGCGAAGTGCATCTCGGCGATTGGTGGCGTGTGGTGCTTCGTGAACTACCGGCCGGCATCATCCTCGGCCTCCTGCTCGGCGCGATCGCCTTCGGCCGCATTCTCATGTGGAACGCCCTCGGCCTGTACGACTATGGGCCCCACTCTTTCATGATCGCCGTCGTCGTCGGGTTGGCGCTGGTCGGTATCGTCCTGGTGGGATCACTCACCGGCTCGATGCTGCCGTTCCTGCTCAAGCGGTTCAACTTCGACCCGGCCAGCGCCTCGGCTCCCCTCGTGGCCACGATCGTCGACGTGTCCGCCATCAGCATCTACTTCGGTATCGCCTACCTGCTTCTCAGCGGCACGTTGCTGTGAGTGCTGGGGGGGAGTACCCGTCGTCGGCCCCGTTGCTGCGGGCCACGCTGCTCATTGTGCTGAGTGCCTGTTGCTTCGGCAGCATTTCCCCGCTGACGGTCATCGCGACCGACCACGGCATGGCGTTGGAGGCGGTACAGGCGTGGCGGTATATCACCAGCGCGGTCTTGCTGGTGGCGTTCGGCTGGTGGCGCGGACAGCCCCCACGCGTTGGGGTCGCGCCGTGGTTCACGCCGCGCGTTCTGCTGGTGGCGGGGGGCGGTCAGGCGACGGTGGCCACCTTGGCGCTGATCGCGCTGCAGTGGATTCCGGCAGCCACGGCGTCGTTCCTGTTTTACACCTTCCCGGCCTGGGTGGCCGTGCTCACGGCAATACGTGGCATCGAGCGCTTGGATCGTACGCGGGTGACGGCTCTCGTCCTCGCCTTGGGCGGCATCGGCTTCATGGTGGGTGCGCCAAGCGCGGCGGCGCTCAACCCGTTGGGCGTCGCGGCGGTCCTCACGGGCGCGCTGGTGTACGCGCTGTACATCCCCGTACTCGGCACGCTGCAGCGGCGGCGCGCGGCACTCGACGTGTCCCGCGCGATCGCCGTGGGCGGCGCGGTGCTCTTCGTGACTTGGGCCGGGACCACGGGCACGCTGTTCGACATTCCCGATCGCGTCGCCTTCGGAGCAAGCGCCCTGCAAGGTCTGCTCTCGGCCGGCTCCTTTCTGGCCTTTCTGGCAGGGCTGCGGGTGCTCGGCCCCGTGCGTGCCGCCATCACCTCCACGGTGGAACCGTTCTGGACCACCCTGCTGGGCGTGCTGCTCCTGCGGCAGTCGGTCGGCACTGGTACCGTGATCGGCGGGTTCGCGATCATGGGCGCCGTCGTGCTCTTGCAACGGCGGCCCGTGGCGCCCCGCCCGGCTCAATCGTCGTCATCGGACACGTAGCACCCGACCTTTCTTCCTGAACGGCGATCAGCGCATGGCAAAAATTCTGGTGACCGGAGCCGCGGGCTTCATCGGCTATCATACCAGCGAACGGCTGCTGGCTCGCGGTGATGAGGTAGTGGGCCTCGATATCGTCAACAATTACTACGATCCCACGCTGAAGGAGGCGCGCTTGGCGCGACTCGCCGCCAAGCCCGGGTTCCGTCTGTTCCGCATGGACCTGGCCGACCGTGACGGCGTGGCCCGGCTGTTCCGGGAAGAGCGCTTCGATCGCGTGATCAACCTGGCCGCACAGGCCGGCGTGCGATACTCGATCACCAATCCGCACGCCTACATCGAGAGCAACCTCGTCGGGTTCATCAACATCCTCGAAGGGTGCCGCCATACCGGCGTGCAGCATCTCACCTACGCCTCCTCGTCGAGTGTCTACGGCGCCAACACCGCGATGCCATTCTCCGTGCATCAGAATGTCGATCACCCGGTGTCGCTGTATGCCGCCACGAAGAAGGCGAACGAATTGATGGCGCACACGTACAGCCATCTGTACGAATTGCCCACGACCGGACTGCGCTTCTTCACGGTGTATGGTCCGTGGGGTCGCCCGGACATGGCCATGTTCCTGTTCACGAAGGCCATTCTCGACGGCAAGCCGATCGACGTGTTCAATCACGGCAGGATGCAGCGAGACTTCACGTACATCGACGATATCGTGGAGGGCGTGATCCGCACGAACGATCAGACGGCCGAGCCGAATCCGGCGTGGAATTCCGATGCCCCCGATCCGGCCACGAGCAAGGCGCCCTACCGAATTTACAATATCGGTAACAACAACCCGGTGGAATTGATGTATCTCATCGAGACCCTTGAGAAATCTCTGGGGCGTGTGGCGGAGAAGAACATGCTGCCGCTGCAGCCGGGCGACGTGCCGGCCACCTATGCGAACGTGGACGCGCTGGTCCGTGATGTCGGCTTCGCCCCGAAGACGCCAATCGAAACCGGCGTGGCGAATTTCGTCGCCTGGTATCGTGAGTACTTTCAAATTGGAGACTGACGCGTCATGAAGATCGCCATGATCGGTACGGGCTATGTCGGCCTCGTATCCGGTGCCTGCTTCGCAGAATTCGGCCCCGACGTAACCTGTGTGGACGTCGACGCGGCCAAGATCGATCGGTTGCTGAACGGAGAGATCCCGATCTATGAGCCGGGACTCGACGCGTTAGTGGCCAAGGGAATCAAGAGCGGACGGTTGTCGTTCACGACCGACCTCGCGAAGGCAGTGTCGGACGCGGATGCGGTCTTCATCGCCGTTGGCACGCCATCCCGCCGCGGCGACGGACATGCGGATCTGCGCTACGTGGAGGCGGCGGCACTCGAGATTGCAAGGTCGCTGCAGGGGTACACGGTGATCGTCACGAAGAGCACCGTGCCGGTGGGGACCGGGCGGCGCGTCGCGGAGTGGATTCGCGGCGCCAACCCCACGGCGGAGTTCGACGTGGCGTCCAATCCCGAGTTTCTGCGCGAAGGCTCGGCGATCGGCGATTTCATGCGCCCCGATCGCGTGGTGATCGGCGCGGAAACGGAGCGGGCGCGGGCCGTCATGCAGGCGCTGTATCGTCCGCTCTATCTCATGGAAACACCGGTCGTGATGACCACGCTGGAGACGGCGGAGCTCACGAAGTACGCGGCCAACGCGTTCCTCGCCACAAAAATCACGTTCATCAACGAGATGGCGGACCTGTGCGAGAAGGTCGGCGCGAACGTGCAGGATATCGCGCGCGGCATGGGGCTCGACGGACGCATCGGGAAGAAGTTCCTGCACGCCGGGCCGGGCTACGGCGGTTCGTGTTTCCCGAAGGACACGATCGCGCTGGTGCGCACGGCGCAAGAATACGGATCACCGGCTCGGCTCGTGGAGACCGTGGTGCAGGTGAACGACACACGCAAA
>CAIUOO010000301.1 GCA_903900795.1 uncultured Gemmatimonadota bacterium
CCGGCGCGTACATCAGGGGGGGCGACCGGTGTTCCCTCGAGCGGCGGAAACGCCGAGTGCGTATTGAGCGCACCCTTGCGCTCGCGGACATCGCCGAATGCGAGACGGTCCGACGATCCGACCACGAACGTGTCGAATCGGCAGGTGCCATCGCTGGGGCCGCTCATGTGCTCCTCATGCGGTCCTCATGCGGTCCTCATGCGTCACCACCGGCGACGCCGGTGAGCACATCCGTGGTCACCAGGCCGGTGTGCAGCGCGGGTGTACACCGGGGCGTGCGTAACGCGAGGGCCGCACGGTGCGCGATATCCGTGCCCTCCTCGGCCCCGAGCCGCTTGAGCACCCGCATGCCAAGCGCGCGCAGGGTGTCGAATACGCCCGGGCCATGCAGCGCGTTGCCGGCGATTTCGGGCACACCGCGGAAGTTCAGTGTCTCCGACAGCTCGGCCGTGCTGGCAGCCAGGGAGGCGGGCAGGTCCTGCTTGTTGTACTGCATCACGATGGGCAACGCACGCGCGTCGACGCCGTGCTCGGCGAGATTCGCGTGCAGGTCCTGCAGGCTTTCGATATTGTCGTCCCAGCGATGCCGCTGACTGTCGGCCACGAACGCGATCCCGTCGGCGCCTTGCAGTACGAGTTGCCTGATGGCGCGGTAGTACGGCTGGCCCGGCACGGTGTACAACTGAAAGCGGACGCGATACGTGCCCACGGTGCCCAGGTCGACGGGGAGATAGTCAAAAAAAAGCGTGCGCTCGCGACGGGTGGCCAGCGACGTCAGCTCACCGACCTGAGTCCCCGGCAACGCCGAGTGCAGGTACGTAAGGTTCGTCGTCTTGCCAGACCGTCCCGGCCCGTAGTACACCAACTTGCAGGTGATCAGCCGTGTGGCATGATCGACAATGGGCATGCTCCCGCTCCTCTCCTCGCCGCCGATGACGCCGCCCCCGATGAGCGCGAAGCCACCGCATGTCTCCTACGCCGTTACGGATGCAGCAGCGCGTGCAACCGGGCCGCGAGCGACATCGCTTCGCGGACGCGATCTGCGTCAGCGAACGACTCAGGCAACCGAAGGGCAGCGTTCCATTGCGCCATCGCGTCAGCGAAGTCACCACGCCGGGCCGCTTCATCACCGAGTCGGCACAACGCGGTCGCATCGGCACGTGGTGCGATACCGGCCGTCTCCCCTCGTGGGAAGGACGGTTCATCGGCCTGTGACGCAACCGAGGGCGATGCCGAGGGCGATGCCGAGGGCGATGCCGATGGCGATGGCGTCCACGGCGCACGCCGGCGGGGGACCCCCGCGGGGGAAATCACCCCCAATGCCACTGGATCAAAGAGCGAATCCCCATCGCCGCCCCCCGACGTCTCATCTGGTGTCGCCGACGAGTGCCGCGTATGCGCCGCGTCGGGAATCCAGAGATCGCCGGCGATCTCGCGCCCCTCGGGGGCCGGAATCGCCGCCGTGGTGGGAGGGGTCGGATTCCGCCGCGGTGCCACCGGTCCTTCACGGAGAGTGAGCAGGCCTGCCCCGATGAGTCCGTGCACGTGCTCCGCCACCTCCAGCAGGTCGCGCCCGAGCGAGTCCGCCAGCAGGAGCAGGTCACGCTGCCCATCGACGCGGGTCAGGATCTCCCACTGCGCCGGCGTCAGCCGCAGTAACGGCAACTGCTGCGGTTCGACGTCCGCGAACGCGGGCACAACGCGCGAGTGCGGCACCCGGTCTTCGATCCGCGCCCAGACCTCGGCCCGTTGGGCGGCCTCCAGCAGCAGCGGCTCGATGGCCAAGCGAATCGGGGCGCCGGTGGGGGCGTGCTCGTCGGCGGGGACAAACCGAAACACCCCGTCGCGCCAGAGCAGCAGGTCGAGCACGACCGCTTCGACCTCGCGTGCTTCGTGGGCCGTACGCGGGCGCAGGGCTCCGGCCACGTCGTACGCACTCCACGTCCCCGCGTTGACCACGCTGCCCTGCTGCACATGCACGGCGGCCTGTCGGCCCTGCAGCGCTGCGTCGAGATGCAGCACCCCCGACTTGCGACTCAGCGCGAGCAGCTGCAACACCTCGGCGAGGGCGAGCTCGCGAAGACGGCCCTCGAGACTCATACCGCGCTCATGCGACACGCGCTCATGCGACACGCGCCGGATCGCTGGGAGCACCGCTGCCGTACACGGCGTGTGACACCGCATGTCGGGCGCGCTGCACGAAGGAATCCACCTCGGTGGATTGAGCGAGACCGCCCCAACGCACGAGCGCGTCGCGCACGCGCGACTGCTGCGCCAAGAGCACCCCGTCAAACCAGCGCGCGCCCGTGTTGTCCGGGTCATGTCGCAGCACACGGTCCACCACGATACGCGCGTCGTGGGGACGCTTTTCGCCGACGAGCACCTCGATGAGCACCTGGAGCGCGTCCGCATCGGTTGGGCGATGTTTCAGCACGTCGACGAGAATCCCGCGGGCCTCGGCGTGGCGTCGCGCGTCGCGATGAACGCGCGCCAGTTCGAGCACCGCGTCACGCCAGTTCGGCACGGCGGACAACGCCGCCACCAGTTCGAGGCGCGCGGCCAGCAGGTCGCCGCGCTCCCGCAGCATGCGCGCGATCGCGACGCGCGCCGTCGGTCGCGCCGGATCCTGCGCCAGCGCGCGGCGATAGAAGACCAGCGCCAGCACCTCGTCGTGCATCATGATCGCGGCGTCGCCGGCGAAATGCAGTAGCGCGGCGCTGGTGACATCCTGTCGCAGCAGGCGCAACATGGCGGAGCGCGCCGTCACGGCGCTGGCCGGGTCGCGCTCGGCGTCCGACGCGGCGGCGAAGGCGAACACGGCCAGCACTTCCGGATGATGCGGCCAGACAGCGCCGGCCCGCTTGAGAATGGGCAGGGCGTCGGCGCCGCGCCCCAGCAGGCACAGGGAGCGTGCCTCACCCAACGCGGCACGCTGCCACACTCGTTGCACCGCGGACTCCATCTCGGCCACCGAGGGCGCGTCGACCAACGCGCGTGCCCGTGCATACCGCTCGAGTGCCTCACCGTGCACGGTGCGCAACGCATAGCCATCCGCGTCGTCGCAGGCCCGCGCGGCGGCAGGCCCCTGCGGCGGCTGCTCCGGGAGGAGCGCCGCCAGATCATTCACCGCCAGATCATTCACCGCCAGATCATCCACCGCCAGATCATCCACCGGCAGATCATCCACCGGCGGGGCGAACCCGCGGAGCGGTGATCCGCCCTGCACCGCCAGCGCGAAACGAGCCTCGGCGTGGGACGGGCGATAGTCAATCGCCGTCGGCAACGCATCGCGCGCCTCCTCCGTGCACTCCAGCGCCTGCAACATGGTGGCCATCATCTTCCACGACTCCGCGTCGCGCGGGTGACACGCCACCAGTTCGCGCAGCACCTTCAGCGCCGCGAGCGGGTCGCGTTGCTCGGCCAGCCAACGCGCCAGATTCCGCCGAGACACGATCAGTGTGGGATCGAGCTCGGACGCACGCACGAACGCCTCGCGCGCGGCGCGGTGATCGCCGAGGTCGTCGAGCGCCACACCAAGATTGTTGTACGCCAGTGCATACCGCGGATCGAGACGCAGCGCCCGACGATAGCTGTCGGCGGCGCCGTGCACGTCGCCGGATTGGTGCAACACCACGCCATGCTCGTTCCACAGTCGCGGTTGCTCCTGCCGCGCGAGCAACGATTCGTACCGGACGCGCGCCACGGCGAATCGGCCCGCGATCAGGTCGAGTTCACCGAGCGCGTGCTCAGCCAGACGCGCGTCCTCGCCGCCGGCCAGCGACCGCTTGAGTTCGCGACGGGCTTCGTCGAAGTCGCCGCGCTGGCGGAAGGCAAGCCCGAGCCCGTAGCGGGCAAGCGGACCCTCTGGCTCCACGCTCATGGTGCCGCTGTCCGGCGATGGGTCGGTCGCCGAGGGTGAGCCGGCGAGCCCACCCGATTTGAGCGACAGGTCGATGTGTGTCGGCGACAGCGCGGGATTCAGCCGCGCGGCGAGACGCGCGGCGAGACGCGCGGAGGCGATGGCCGCATCGTGACGTCCCATGTCGTCGAGCACGAAGCCCCGAAGCCGATACGCCGCCGCGCGATCGTCGGGATCAGCCGACATGGCGGATGACATGGCGGATGACACGGCGGACGACATGATGGACGACATGACCAGAGCGCTCCGACTGTTCAGGCGATCCGCAGCGGCTTCCCTCGCGGCTTCCCGCGCGGATACCGAAAGTCCCCCGGTCGGCCTCGACGACGAGCCCCAGTGGGCGCTGCGCGTCGCCGTCGTCGCTAATCGAGGGCGACGTCGTGACCGTCCGGCTGGTGTCCGGGAAGCACTTCGTCGGTCTTGTAGAACCCGAAGACATCGAGCGGATCCTGGTGCGTGGCGAGTTCCGGCATGAGGCTGACGACCGACAGCGATTGCCGCAGGTCCGCCGGGAGGGGCGAACGCAGGTCGACGGGCGCCCCGGTGATCGGATGACGGAAGCGCAGCCAGGCCGCGTGCAGGAAGTGCCGCTTCCCTGGCAACTCCACCAACCGGCGTCCTCCGCCTCCCCCGTACGTATCGTCGCCGACCACGGGGTGGCCGATCGCTGACAGATGGACACGGATTTGGTGCGTCCGCCCGCTGTGCAGGTGGGCCCGCAGCAAATCGGTCGAGTCGAAGCGGCCCAGACGCACGAAATCCGTTCGCGACATCCGTCCATCAGGGACGATTGTCATCTTGGTTCGGTCCCGAGGATCTCGTCCGATCGGCTTTTCCACCGTGATCTGATCGGTGGCCAGGTGCCCCCAGCAGAGGGCCACGTACCGGCGCGTCACCTTGCGGGCGGCCAGCGCCGCGCTGAGCGACCGGTGGGCGACATCGGTCTTGGCGACGATCAACAGCCCCGAGGTATCCTTGTCGAGACGGTGCACGAGGCCGGCGCGCTCCTCGCTACCGCCGTCGGCCAACGGCTCACCACGACCCATCAGGGCGTTCACCAGCGTGCCCGTCCAATTGCCTGGCGCGGGATGCACGACCATGCCGGCGGCCTTGTCGACCACCAGCAGGTACTCGTCTTCGTAGACGATATCGAGCGGAATGTTTTCCGGCACGATGTCACGCCCTGGCGGCGGCGGAATGACGACATGCAGTCGATCCCCGGCCACGCCGCGATACGACGCTTTTTCGGCCTTGCCGTTCACGGTCACCTGTCCGGTGGCAATCAGCGTGGCCGCCTGCGTCCGCGACAGCTCGCACCGACGCGACACGAGTAGATCGAGTCGTTCGCCCACATCGCCGCTGTCGTCGGTGACGTCAACCTCGTACACCGCGCCCGGGGTGGTTCCCGCCGGGGCGCCAAGCGATGCGCTCACGAGGTCGCCGCCTGCTGCTGTGCTTTGTCCAACTGCCACAATGCGATCACGAGACAACCTGCTCCGAGAGTAACGGCAGTGTCGGCAACGTTGAACGTCCAGAAGCGGACGTCGCCGAACCCGATGTCGATGAAATCCACGACGCCGTCTCGCAGCCGAATGCGATCGAGCAGGTTGCCGATGGCTCCCCCGACCACGACGGGCACGCCGAAGGCGGCGAGCCGAGAGATCCGGGTGAGGTCGGCCGTGGCGCGAATCAGCACCACGACAATCACGACGCTGAGCGCCGCAAAAATCCAGCGTGACGCAGGACCGAGGTGCATGCCGAAGGCCGCCCCCGGGTTGTACGCGAGCGTGAAACGGACCACGTCGCCGATGATCCGATGCGGAATATGACGTGGCGCGAGGTGCTCCACGGCCAGCGCTTTCGAGATCGCATCAGCGGCCGTAATGAACAGCACCAGCATCCAGAAGCGCTTGGTGGCCGAGGCGGCCGGCACCTCGTTGACGACGGCCGCTGCGGTGGCGGTACGGGTTGGGTTGGTCATTGCGGCAGGTCGGCGGATTCAGTCGAGCCAGCCGCGGTGGCCGCCATTTCGCGCTTCTCCTCGCCCCAGAGCACGAGCGCCAGCAGGAACGCGCCGCCGCTGACGGCCATGTCGGCCACATTAAACGTGGGCCAGCGATGCACCCCGAAGCCGATATCGATAAAGTCGACGACGCCCAGCTCCGACCGAATGCGGTCGATCACGTTGCCGAGGGCACCTGCCGCCACGAGGGAGACGGCGAGCGCTTTTCGCCAATCGTCCTGCGCCGTTTGCTGATAGAGCCGCCACAGGATGACGATGGCGCCGCACGTGAGCGCCATGAAGATCCAGCGCGAGTAGTCGCCCAGATGCAGCCCAAACGCCGCGCCGGGGTTGTACACGAGCGCAAAACGGAACCAGTTCCCGAACACCGGATTGGACAGTCCAGAAGGCGCAAGCGTGGCGACCGCCACGGCCTTGGTGATCAGGTCGAGGACGAGGACAACAACGAGGACAGGAATTGCGACGAGTGCCTTCACATCAGCCCTTTTTGGCGTCTTCCTCGCGCTGCTTGCACGCAAAGCAGTAGCGCGCATGCGGCAAGGCGTCGAGTCGCTCGAAAGCGATGTCTTCGCCACACTGGTGGCACTTGCCGAAGGTTTCGGGCGTCTTGTACAACCGACGCAGCGCCTGGTCGATATGAAAGAGGAACCGGCCTTCCTGCGAGGCGAACAGGAACGCTTTTTCGCGTTCCATCGCATCGGTGCCCTGATCGGCCATATGGAACGAATACGCGCTGGTGTCACCGTCGGCGTCGCCATTCGGCCCGAAGGCTTCCCCGTGATGCCCGAGTTCTTTCAGGACGCGCTTCCGCTCTTCGAGCAGTCGCTTCTCGAAATGCTGAAGCTGCTTCTTGGGCATCGGCTTCGACTTCTTCACATCTTTCGACGCGGCGTTGGATCCAGCCATTACGACCCTTCCTTGGTGAGCGCGAGGCGGATCGAACGTCCATCGACGTCCACCACCTGCGTCGCGGTCCACGTGGAACCGTTGCCATCTGCATGGAACGGCGAGCCAGCCTCCGTGCCCAGCAGCAATCGCACGGCAAGCACCTCGTCGGCGATCCGGCCACGGTGCGTGGCCACAGCGCCCTCCAGCTCCACATCACCGGCAATTGCCACCATGATGCGGTCACTCACCTCGAGCTGCGCTTCCTTGCGGAGACGCTGCACCTTGCTGATGACTTCGCGCGCCAACCCCTCTGCCCGCAGCTCGGGGGTGATCGTGGGGTCCAGCGCCACGCCATAGCCCCCGTTCTCCTGAACGACGGCAGCCCCGGACGCGCGTCGGATGATGGCGACGTCGTCGGGGGCAATCAAGCGCGAAACCCCCTCCACCTCGATCGTGACCGATTCGCCACCGGCCAGCTTACGGATGAGCTCGACTGGCATGTCTGGGACCGCCGCCGCCACCAGCGGCGTTTCCTTCCCGAATTTCTTCCCGAGGGTGCGAAAATTGCCCTTCACCTCAAGGGACACGAGGGCGTCGGTCGAGCTCACGAACTCCACCAGCTTCACGTTGATCTCGGACGCCAGCAGGGCGCCCAGCGCCGAGGCCGGTCCGGGGTTGCCGGGCACGACGCACTGCACAGACGGCAGCGGCTGACGCACGTTCACCTCCGCAACGTCGCGGGCCGCCCGAGCCAACCCCGCCAGGGTCCGGATGTCGTCCATCGCGGCCTCGAGCGTGTCGTCCATCGGCGTCGGATGCGCCCGCGTATACGACGCGAGGTGCACGGACGCGCCGGTGAGCGCCCGATGCACGGCATCGGTCATGAACGGGGCAAACGGCGCCAGCAAGCGGCAGGTGACGGCCAGCACTTCATGCAGGGTGGCGAAGGCCGCCCGGTTATCCGCGCTGTCGATTTCATAGAAGCGGGCGCGCGACTGACGGACGTACCACTTGGACACGTCGTCGTCCATGAACTGCATCACGCGACGCGCGGCGAGCGTGGCGTCGTAATTGGTGAGGTGCGCATCGACTTCGGCTTCCACGCGGGTGAGGCGCGACAGAATCCAGCGATCGAGCGCTGGGCGGTCGGCCACGGCCGGGTCATTCGCACTGGGCGCCCAGCCAAAGTTGGCGTACTGCGCGAAAATGCCGTTGTACACGTTGCGGAACGTGAGCAAGAAGCGCCCCGCCGTTTCGCGGATCGCATTCTCGTCGAAGCGACGCGGCACCCACACCTGACTGGTACCGACCAGGAACAGGCGCACGGCATCGGCTCCATGGCGCTCCAGCACCTCCCACGGGTCGACGGTGTTGCCCTTGCTCTTGGACATCTTCTGCCCCTGCGCATCGAGCACCAGGTCGTTCACCACCACGTGGCGATACGGCGCGGCCGTGCGATCGGCGTTGTTGGGCAACGCATCGCCCAGCCCGGTCGCGATCGCGATCAGCGAGTAGAACCAGCCGCGCGTCTGATCGACGCCTTCGCAGATGAAGTCGGCCGGAAACTGCGCTTCGACCTTGTCGTGGTTCTCGAATGGATAGTGCCACTGCGCGAACGGCATCGAGCCGGAGTCGAACCAGGTGTCGATCACTTCCGGCACGCGACGCATCGTGCCCTTCCCCGAGGGGGCCGGCCACGTGTACTGGTCGATGTGCGGCTTGTGCGGATCGAAATCGTCGGGCAGCGGCCGACCGATGCGCGCGGCCAGATCGGCGTAGCTACCGATCACGTCGATTTCGGTGGCGTCTTCGTCGTTGACCCACACCGGCAGCGGCGTCCCCCAGTAGCGGTC
>CAIUOO010000302.1 GCA_903900795.1 uncultured Gemmatimonadota bacterium
CGGTCGCGCGCCTGCCAGTCGGCGCCGGGCGGAGCGCTCCGTTCGGCGATGCGGAGAAGGCCCCGGGCTATCCGGGCGAGCAGCTGGCGCATCGGCATGGTAGCAGACGGACGCCTCAGCGGAGGGCAACGTCACCAGGGTGACCGGGTGACGGTACGGGCGGTACGGTGGCGCCATGGTCTTCAGCTCCCTCAACTTCCCGCTGCTCTTCCTGCAGGCCACTGTGCTGGCGTATACCATCGCCCCCGCCCGGTCGCGGGAGCGATCGTGACGAAACGTCGTGACGAAACGTCCCGACGCATGTCCTTGCTCTGATGCCCCGACCGCTGCTCGGCCCTATTGATCTTCCGGAGGACTGCCGGCTCCTGGTCCGCGCCACCAACTGGCTGGGTGATGCGGTCATGTCCATGCCGGCGGTGGAGGCGCTGCGGTGCGCGTACCCCCGCGCCCATCTGGCGGTCCTCGTCCGCCCGGAGCTGGCAGGGCTTTATCGGTCGCCGCTGGTCACCGAGATCATCCCGTGGTCGGTGGGGCCTGCGCGGTGGCATCTGCGCAGCCGGTGGCGGCTTGCACGCCGGCTACAGCGCGAACGCTACGATGCCGCGATTCTCCTGCCGCATGCCTTCGATGCGGCGCTGACGGTATGGCTCGCCCGCATCCCCATCCGCATCGGCTATGCGGTGAAGCGGCGAGGTTCGTTGCTCACGCACGCGGTGCCGCTCGAGTCCGTGCCCCCGGGTACGTCTCACCAATCACGCGAGTATCTCACGCTGCTGCAGGCCGTCGGGCTCATGCACTCGGTCCCCGCGCAGGTGCATCCGCAGCTCCGGACCCCCATGTGTGATCGCGATGCGACGCACCGTCTCGGACCCGGTCCATGGTTGGGCGTTGCCCCCGGTTCGTCCAACGGCTCGGCCAAACGGTGGCTACCGGACCGGTTCGCCGAGGCCGCTGCGCTGGCCGCGGCCCCGCTCGGCAGCCGCATCGTGCTGGTGGGCTCGTCTCATGATCGCGCCGTGTGCGCCGAGGTGAGCGCCGCGCTCGCGGCACGCGGTGTGGAAGCGGTGGACTGCTCCGGCACCACCGATGTGCGGGCCCTGATGCCGCTGCTGGCGTCCTGCGATGCGCTGCTCGCCAACGACTCGGGGGCCATGCACGTCGCCGATGCCGTGGGGGTGCCCACGGTCACCGTCTTTGGCCCAACCTGCGAGCACACGACGGGCCCCACCGGGCCGCTCGCTGCCGTGGTCCGAGAACGGGTGGCGTGCAGCCCCTGCCAGCTACACACCTGTCCCATCGATCACCGTTGCATGAGGGGGGTACCGGCGGCCAGCGTGGCGGCGGAACTCCTCCGCGTGGCGCAGGCGGGGCGGGCAATACGCGGTACCAAGGTGGTGGTGGCATGATCTCGCCCACGCTCGACCCCTTTCGTGCCGCCATGGAGCGGCACCGCCCGCCGATCGTCGTGTTCAACAAGTCGCATTCCGGGAGCCGGCTGCTGGGAACGCTGATCAAGGAGGCGGGCATCGCCATGGGAGCGCATGTCAACGAGTCGCTGGACTCTCTCGACATGCTCGAACTCGTGGAGTTCGTGGTGACGAGGTACTACCCCGACTACTCCGCGCTGTGGCGCGCCGACCTGCCGCCCGACCGGGAGCTCCAGCAGCTGTTGGAGCGGGTCTTCACCCGTCACATGAACGGAGTGGCCACCGGGGCGCCGTGGGGGTGGAAGCTGTGCGAGACCGTGTACGTTCTACCAGTGCTGGCCCACTGCTTTCCGCAGGGGCAATTCGTGCATCTCATCCGCGATGGCCGAGACGTGGCCTTCTGTGATCACAAGGGCCCCGACAATCCGTTCTGGCGCAAGGTCTACTTCAATACCGACCGCATCCGCACCCACGGTGCACTTCGCCTCTCGGCCCAAGC
>CAIUOO010000303.1 GCA_903900795.1 uncultured Gemmatimonadota bacterium
GGTCTGATACACCGTAGCGCGCTGCGCGAGGATCGCGATGTCACGCCCCGTATGCCGATCATCGGGCGTAGTGGACCACCAGATCGCCCTCGAGGAGACGGTCGTGCAAGGCCTGCTCCAGCGCGTCGAGTACGAGTGTGCAAGTACACCCAAACTCCCGCAGTTCATGAACAGGCAAATTCCCGCAGTCGCCGGGGATTAGACTGAGCGGCAGGTCTCCGCTCGCGGGACCTCCCTGGTGGGGCTGAGCAGGGCGCCGAGTTCCCGGAGCCGGCAGCTCTGGCCGTCGATGTGGAAGACTGCCACGTGGTGCAGCAGGCGGTCGAGGATCGCGGTCGTCAGGATCTCATCACCGGCAAAGATCTCCGGCCAGTCGCGCACGTGTTTGTTCGACGTGAGCAGCATGGAGCCGCATTCGTAACGCGTCGAGACGAGTCGGAAGAAGAGATTCGCCTCGATGCGGTCGAGCGGACGGAAGCCGATTTCATCGATGATCAGTAAGCCGCAATTGAATTATCGCCGCGCCCGCAAGCGCGCGGGCGGGGTCGCCGAATCAGCCTTCAGGACGTGCATCAGATCGTCGAGCACAAAGAGCGCGACGCCGAACCCGTTTTTGATCGCGGTGACGCCGAGGGCGGTCGCCAAGTGGCTTTTGCCGACGCCCAGGCGGCCCGAGAAACAGGACGTTCGTCTTCTCGCGGAGATAGGAGCACGTCGCCAGCGTCTCGATCTGACGACGATCCGCCTTCGGCTGAAAGCCCCAATCAAATGCTTCCAGCGTCTTGCCCGGTGGTAAGCCCGAGAGCTTGAGCATCGTCGTGATGCGGCGCTCGTCTTTCCGCTCGAGCTGACTCGTGAGCAGCAGATCGAGAAAGGCGAGCGGACTCAGCTCGTCGCGCGCCGCTTGCTCGACGAGCTCGGGCAGCACCAGGGCGGGATGCTCGAGGCCGAGCGTGGTGAGCTTGGCGACGACCGGATCCAGCGTCGTCTGTCCACTCTCGGTGGGCTCCGGCTGGCGCGGGATCCCGCGCTTCGGAAGCGTGCTCATGACGGCTCGCCCACGAGGGCGTCGAGGAGGTGCGCGTACTGCGCCATCGGGCGGGCGATGGTCGACGGCGCCGGGAAGCGCTCAAGGACGGTCGCGGCGAGCTGCTCCTGCGCGAAGGCCTCCGCGATCAGCGAGCCGGTGATCGGACAGCGGCGCGTCGCGTGCCACTCCGCACTGCGCTCGTCGAGCGCGGCCTGGAGCGTGGGCAGGTCGGGCCAGTCGTGGACGAACAGATCGGCAAAGTCGACGCGGGCGGTCCACACCGCCCGCTCGGTCTTGCCCTTATCACTGCCCATCGCGCGCCGACACGGATCGACGGCGAAGCCACAAGTCTTTACAAACGTCGCGAACGCGGGCGTCAGCACCGCCGTCGGCCCCGCCCCAGAGGCGACCGCCGTGCGCCGATTATCCAAGCGCACCCACAACAAAGCGCGCGCGCGAAAGCGACAGCGTGCCGATCAGGCCGTGCAGCGGCTGGCGTGCGCCGCCAATCCGCACGCCGACGTCAAACCAATCATGCTGCGCCTGGACCCCGGCCGGCGTCTCCACGCGTCGCACCGCGCGCACGGCCGACGCGGGGAACGCGCGCTCCAGGTAGCGTCGCACGGACTGCTAGCGGCCCGCGTAGGCGAACTCGCGGCGCAGGACGCCATGCACCACCGACGCCTCAACGCGATCCATCGCCTCGCCCCTGATGCGCGGATCGGCAAAGCGCGCCAGCACCACCGCGATGCGGGCCTCCCAACCGTGGACCACCGACTTGCGATCCCGGCGCCCATCGGGCGCCGCGTCCGCGCGCGCCAAGTGATACCGCAGGGTCGACTCATCGACCCCCAAGTCCCGAGCCACTTGCCGCACCGGGACATCGCGTGCCACCATCTCTCGCATCACCAACAAATGCTCCTGCCGCAGCCGAGCCATGATCCCCTCCGTGCTGGGGGCCTCGGGCTGCTAGAGCCCAGTCACGAAGGGGGCCGCCTCCGGCGGCCCCGTCAATAGCGGCTGCGGGAATTTGCCTGTACATCGGTGCGGGAATTTGGGTGTACTTCTACAACGAGATCCGTGCGCATCGTCGTGTGCGCGCGCCAGCCAACGATGCGACGCGAGGACACGTCGATCACGAACGCGACGTACACGAAACCACGCCAAGTCGCGACGTACGTGAAGTCCGCGACCCACAGCTGATTCGGACGCTCGGCGTGGAATTGCCGCTGCACCAAATCCTGCGCAAGCTCCGCCGTGGTGTCGGCGATCGTCGTGCGGTGGCGCTGGCGGCGTACGACGCCGCGCAGTCCCTCGGCGGCCATGAGCCGGGCGACCGTGCATCGTGCCACGGTCTGCCCGTCGCGCAACAATTGCTGCCACACTTTACGCACGCCATACACGCCGCCGTTGCGCTCCCACGCGCGCCGGACCTGCTCGAGCAGGACGTCGTCGCGCTGCGCCCGCGCGGGACGCTGCATCGGATCCGCTTGGCGTGCACGATACGTGTAGGAGCCGGACGGTGCGATCGCCAAGACGCGGCAGATCGGCTCGACACCGTACAGCGCGCGCTCCTCGTCGATGAACGCGTACATCAGCGTGTGCGGCGGTCGAGCTCCCGAAGGGGGTATCCCGCCGCCGCGAAAAACGCACTCGCCTTGCGGAGGATGTCATTGGCCCGCTTCAACGCGCGATTCTCGCGCTCGAGCGCGGCCAAGCGATCCGCGTCACCGCTCGTCGGACCGGACCGCGCACCGGCGTCCTGCTCGGCCTTCAAGAGCCATCGCCGCAACGTGTCCTTCGCGCAGCCCAACTTCGGCGCAATCGCCGAAATGGCCGCCCACTGAGATGGATGGTGCGGCAACTGCTCGCGGACCAAACGGACAGCCCGGTCACGAACCTCAGGACTAAATCGATGTGCTCGGGATTTCGCCATGACGCCAAGTTCTCACAAAGTGGAGCCTCCTGTTGTTCCGGGGCGGTTCAGCTCACGCACGAAGGCCACGAGGGACGACCAGGTCGGGATTGACGCGACGGGGGAATGGTCGATCTTGGTCACGGGCGGTGGCACCTTTTTGTTGCCGGGATTCTCCCGAGGGTGACTGGGTTACCCGAAAAGGTGTCACCGGCTGCCGTTCATTTCCACACGTTTTGATTGTACCTCGCAGACGCAAAGCGTTCGGCGTATACTCTGCAGAAACTCCTCAGGCCAAGCTTACTAGAAGCCAACCACTTAATCTTCAACATCCGAAACGCCAATGAAGAAAAGAATTCAGCAACTCCTCAATAGGTTGGGATACAAAATCAGCAAATTGTCGGATTCCTGTGAAGATCCCTTCACGGCAATGCAACGTATTCTTACGGGAATCAAGGAGCCAATCATCTTCGATGTAGGTGCACACCACGGGCATGTTTCACGGCACTTTCGAAGACTGTTTCCAACTTCAACGGTTTATTCCTTTGAGCCATTTCAAGATTCTTTTGAGCAATTGAAAACGAATACGTCATCCGACCCAGGGATCAAGGTCTTTAATTTTGGACTAGGTGATAGGAATGGAACTCAACCATTCAATTCAAATTCACGTTCAGATACTAATTCGCTGCTTCCTACTGATGAATTGGGCTCACTCACATGGGGCTCAGGGCTTCTTGAAACGCAAACGATCGTACAGGCAGATTTCAAGACCATCGATTCCGTTTTAGAGGCAATGCGAATCCCGCGCATTGATATCCTCAAGCTTGATGTCCAAGGCGCGGAGCCCCTAGTGATGGCGGGTGCATTATCAGCATGCAGAACGGGCACTATTGGCCTCGTGTATTCCGAGATCATTCTCCAACCAACATACAAGGAGCAAAAACGTTTCGACGAATCGTTGGCGGCCTTCTATGAGAACGGCTTTGATCTCTATAACATCTACAACATGTCCTATACAGCTGAAGGCCGGTTGCGCCAAGTCGATGCAACGTTTACCAAGCAAGTGTGAACACAGCGAAGCCGGACAAGCCGCTGCACTGGACGTCAATTCCGCTTCGCTCCACTGCCGCCGTTGATCTTCAGCGTTACGGCCACGCCGTCCGACATTGCCGAATCCGGTCGAATTCGCCATCCTCACTCACATGGTCGACAGATCTCCCGCTCTCGAATCCCTCACGGCCCAAGCGCGCACCGAGATCGACGAGGCTTTTTAGGCTCTTCGGGACGATGTGTGGGTGAGTTGAGCGGGTTTTGAGCCTTGGAGGGTCGTCGTTTCCGAGGGGAAACGCACTTGCGGGAGGGGCGGCACGCGGGAACGTGCGTGCATGACTTTCGAACAGCGGCGCCCACGGGAGTTGCGGGACGCGTATCGCTTTCCAGGCTGTACGCCAAGCCGCGCGGTACGGGGGTAGACGCGAATCCCCGCGTGGTGGTTGTCACTCTCCATCGCCGTCAAAAGAAACGGCCTGCGGGGTCTGTGGTACGATCTGCCGCACGTGGTACGATCAGCGGATGCGACACGTCCGCGATTTGCCGTGCGGCGCGATGCATGTACGATTGGCGTTCGCGCTGCGGCGAGTGGCGTGCCGCACATGCGGTGGCGTGAAGCAAGAGCGTCTCGACTGGCTCGCGGACCATCCGCACGACACGCGGAGGTTTGCGCGCGATGTCGGCAAGCCGTGCCGTGGCGCGTCGATCAGAGAAGTGGCGGAGGACCTGCGGCTCGATTGGCATGCGGTGAAAGCGATGCACCCGCTGTACATGCGAGCGCCACTCGACGTGGCAGGCCCGCCGGTGCCGGCCGTGATTGGCATCGATGCGATTTCGATTCGGAAGGGGCACGTCTATCGCATCATCATCGGTGCTCTCGAGGCGGGACAGCCGATCCGGTTTGGCGGCGTGGATCGCTCCAAGGCAGGCCTCGCGATGTTCTATGACCAGCTCGGCGCAAAGCCGAGTACAAACGGCTCACGAATCGGGCAGACCGTACCTTCATCAAAGGCCAGAAGTATGTGCTGCTGTCGCACCGTGCCAACCTCAGCATCGAGAAGCGACGCGCACTGCAGACGCTCGTGGCCGCGAACAAGCGCCTTAATACGGCGTACGTGCTCAAGGAGCAGTTTGCGCAACTCTGGGAATATCGGCGCGAGGTATGGGCGCGGAAATTCTTCGAGGGATGCTGCGATGCCCTGCGGTGGAAACGCCTCGCCCCGTTCGAGAAATGTGCCGCGCTCATCGAGCGGCACTGGGACGGCATCGCCGTGTACTGCCAGCCAGAGAACAAAGTCGCCCTCTCGGGTTTGTCGAAGGACTCAACAAAAAAATTCGGGTGATTCAGCGTCGCTGCTACGGCCTGCGCGACGAGGAATATCTGCGCCTCAAGATCCTCACCTGTACCCTCCCACCCCTGCCGCGCGATCACAACTCGGAGAGATCACCCACACGATTCCACGACGAGCCTATTATTTATCGGATGGTGCGTACGTCTGCGCGCCACTCTTCATGGTCATTGTCGAAGAACGAGGTTGCACCCTGTGGACGCCCTGATCATCAATGCCGCCTTGACCGGAATGGTCCCCCGGCGGGCCGACAATCCGCACGTCCCGCTCATCGAGAGCGAAATCGTCGCTGATGCGGTGCGGGTGGTCAGCGCCGGCGCGAGCATCTTGCATCTCCACGTCCGGAACCCTGACGAATCGCCGTGCAGCGATTTCGAACCCAATGCCTCACTGTTTCGAGCGGTCCGAGCGGCCTGTCCGGGGATCATCATCAGTGGTTCTACGAGTGGCCGAACCGTGAGTGAACTGGACCGGCGAGCCGCCGTGTTGGATGCCGCTCCGGATATGGCCTCGCTGACACTTGGTTCGATGAATTTCCCAACGATGGCGTCGATCAACGCCCCGACAACCATTCGCGGCCTGGCACAGCGTATGCGCGATCGCGGCATCATGCCTGAGCTTGAGCTCTTTGATTTGGGGATGGCCGATTATGCCTGCTATCTCGTGGAACGCGAGGACGTCCCGCTCCCGGGGTACGCCAACATTCTACTTGGTTCCCTTGGCACGGCGAGCGCGTCGGCGTTCAACCTGGCTACTATCGTGCGGGCACTGCCGCCCCGCATCACCTGGGCAGCGGCGGGCATTGGGCGCTATCAGTTGCCAATGAATAGCATGTCAATCGCCATGGGCGGGCATGTGCGGGTAGGCCTCGAGGACAACCTCTGGATGGACCCTGAAACCAAGTCTGACTCGGCCTCCAATCTGCGACTGGTCGAACGAGTCGTGGACATCGCGCGTGCCAACGGTCGATCGATTGCCTCTCCGGCCGATGCGCGGGCGCTGATCGGTTTGCCAACGACATGAGCGGCGCCAACCCGCGCGCCGTACCAGTACCCAAGCCCCCACGAGCATCCTTGTGGGTTTGGGCGATCGAAGGGGTGCTCTGGCGTTTGGCGAGGCGAGGTTTGAAGCTCTATCCCTACATCGCTGTCCAGGAAGGCGTGCAGCCGGTGACGCTTCCCGCTGTGGCTGCGACCATGCGCGCGGGGTGGGCCACGGAATCCGATCTCGACGCACTCACGGCACTTTGGTCGGCGCGAGATGGGAACGCGCGCGAGCGACTTGCGAAGCGCTTTCGTGCCGGAAAGCGCTGTTTCGCCCTGTGCGAAGGGCAGAATGTACTGGCGGCAACGTGGTGTGACGTTGAGAGCATCAGTCACGAGCCAGAGCGTAGATCGCTGGCTGAGCACGAAGTGTACTTGTTTGATGCCTTCGTCGATCCAGCGGCACGCGGCCGAAACCTGGCGCCACACGTTCGCTATGCCTGCTACGAGGCCTGTCGCGCGCTAGGTCGCACGACCATGCTGAGCTACACGGACTACTTCAATGAGTCCTCGCATCGCTTCAAGGCAAAGCTGGGTTCCCGTTGGCTCCGGGTGTGCCTGCAAGTGACGCTCTTTCGGCGGTGGTCGCACACGTTCACGCTGCGCCGCTACCGGTACGGAGCCTAGTCGAGGCCGCCGGGTAGGCAGCGGGACGACGGGGCATCAGGGACTCCTCTTCTCACAAAGAGATGGAGGCTCCACCGAAACGGGGCAAGTTCAGTGTGCAGAGGGACATCTCGCCTGCCGACGACCGCTCCACGTCGGTAGATTGTCCATATGTCGACCGCTCGCCGCAACATGACCGTTCGTCTGGTGTCGCTCCACAGTCCGGAAGCAGGTGACAGCGTGGTGGCTGGCACGCCGTCCGAGCGTGTGGCATTGGTGGCGGTGCTCAGCGCCGATCTCTGGGCTCACACGCGCGCGCCGCTGCCCGTTTATGAACGGGGCGCGATGCCGGTGACGGTCGTGACGCGCCCGGCGAACCGCCGGTAGCCGGGCGTGGTCGAGGACTTCCGGGATTTGCTCGCCGAGTTGCGTCGCGCCGAGGCGCGCTTCCTCGTAGTGGGCGCGCACGCCCTCGCGGCCCATGGCGTACCACGAGCGACGGTCGACCTCGACGTGTGGATCGACGCGTCCCCGGAGAATGTGCGTCGCGTCTGGGCGGCGCTGGCGGCGTTCGGTGCACCGCTTTCCGCACTGAAGATCACCGAGGCCGATCTTACACGCCCGGATACCGTCGCGCAGTTTGGACTCCCCCCGTGGCGCATCGACATCCTCACGGGGATCAGCGGTGTGACCTTCGACGAGGCGTGGCCTGAGCGGATCGAGGCTGACTTCGAAGACGTGTCAGTCCCGTTCATCGGTCGCGCCGCCTTCGTCCGCAACAAGCGGGCGAGTGGCCGCCTCAAGGATCTCGCCGATATCGCGTCACTCGACGGTGAGTGACGCGGCCTGGGTCTCCGCCCGCCTAACCGCCGCCCTCGCCGACCGCGGCGGAGTTCCCGCTGGCCATCGCAACTGCTCACCCGCTATCCACGTTCCCACAATTGGATGGCCCCGAACAGTCGCTCTCTGGGTGCTTCGCCCGCTATAACCGCCGTCCAAGTGGGCGGTCCCACGTTTGGAAAAGTGAACACGACAGCTTGCATCAGGCCGCGGTGGCCGAGCCGATCGAACCGCACATTCCGCGCGCAACCTAATTGACGAGGCCACTGTCAATACGCCCTTGAGGTCGAACGGCTCGGCTTGAGAGCGAGCAAGGCCAGTCGTGCCGTTCCCGTGATCAACTTGCTGACCCATCGGTTGCAATGCCGCTGAAGAAGCTCCATCTAACGGGGACAAAGGCCAGCACCGTGCCGTAACGCCTCGAATGCTGGCTCGGGTCGAGCCCTTGCTACCCGCCATCCACGAGGCGATTCTACCGTTCAGCGTGAGCGGGGAGATGTTCACCGACGAGGTAAGGAGTAAGACGTCCCAAAGCGTGGAAGAGATGCGATGACGGCCGCGTACCACGAAGGCGACATGCTCCTGCTGTGCGCCCGCTCGTCACTCAATCCCCCTGAAGCCGAGCGGCTCCGAACGCTGACCGCGGGGGTCATCGACTGGGAGCTCCTCTTTTTGCTGGCCCGGAAACACCGCATGCTTCCGCTCCTTGAGCGCCACCTCGAGACGGCATGCCCAGGGAAAGCTCCCCGCCCGTGGAGCGACTGGCTCCGGCACCTCGCTGAGATCGGTCGATCGGGGATCCCGCGAATGGCGTCGACCTGGATCGGCGGATGGCCCGGACGCGGTTCTGGCTGGAATCGGAAAGACGGCAGGGCGGCCGCATGAACGCATCCGATCCACGATCCCGGCCGACGTCAGCGCCGGCAGCATCCGGTAGGCGCTCCCGTATGGATCCGTGGTGGCAGCGCCTCACCCGCCGCATGGTCGCCGCGGCGCGGCTCTCGGGATGGACGATCGGCCTGATGTGGTCGATCGCCCCCGTGCAGACCGCCGGCCTGATCGTCACCAGCGTCGTCGGCGGCCTGACGCCGTTGGTGATGTTCATGTCCATCCGTGGCCTGATCAACGCGAGCGTCGCCGGCAAGGCTGGTTCTTCACCGGCACTCGGCCGCTGGCTCGTCGTGCTCCTTGCCGTCACGTTCATCGATGCGGTCGTCAGCCTGGCCCTCAAGCTCCTCCGGAATCTCCTTGTCGCCCGCGCCGATCGTGATCTTACGGCCGCCGTCATGATCCAGGCGGCCCGTCTCCCGATCGGATTCTTCGAAGAGCATCGCTCGCTCGACACGCTCGAGCGACTCCAGGGGAACATCGCCAGCCGGATCGTCGATTTCATCATCCGCGTCACCCAGGTGGTCACCTCCTCTATCCAGATCGTGACCATCTCGGGGGCGCTTGTCGGCCTCGAGCCGATCATCGCCGTCGTCGCCGTCCCCTGCTTCCTCCCCTACCTGTGGTTCCAGCTCCGGCTCGGCAGGACCCTGTTTGCCGACCACGAGGGACGTTCCCAGTCGCGTCGCCGGATCGGCTACTACGTCGGACTGCTCACGAGCGTCCGGTACGCTGCCGAGGTGCGAATCCTCGGCATCGCCCCCCACCTCGTGCAACAGTTCCGCGGTGTGATGGATGACATGGCCGCGCGGAGCGACCGCCGCGAGCGGCAGACCTTCTTCGGCGGGACGGCCTTCGCCGCCCTGAGCTTGGTGGCCTTCGTAGCGGTGCTCTGGAGAGTGGCCTCCCGCGGGGGAACCTACGGAGCGGGCGACGTGGCATTTTTCGCCACCGCGGCGATCCGTCTGCGAAACTCACTTGAGGATCTGACCCATACCGTTACGGCCGCCGTCGATCAAGCCCGGTACGTGAGCTCGCTCCGCGGCTTCCTCGGGGGTGAGGTGGCGGCGGCATCAGCCGGTCGCCAGCGCCTCCCGGATCCGTTCCACGCCGACATCCGCTGCGAGGGCGTCTGCTTCCGATATCCCGGCGCGAAATCCGACACGCTCCATGACCTTTCCCTCGAGATCGCGGCCGGGGAGACCGTGGCGATCGTCGGCGAGAACGGCTCCGGCAAATCGACGCTCGTCAAGCTGCTCGCTGGTTTCTACCAGCCGACCGCGGGGCGGATCCTCGTGTCGGGGTGCGATGTCGGCGCCGTGGACGAGGAGGATCTGCGCCGCCGCATTGCCTTTGTGTTTCAGGAGTATGGCCGCTACGCCGCCACCGTCGCGGAGAACATCGCCTACGGCGATTGGCCCCGTCTTGCCGACGCGCGGGCGGAGGCGGAGGATGCTGCCGACAGAGCCGGCCTCACGCGCGCCGTCGAGAAGATGCCCGAGCGGTTCGACACCGTTCTCGGACGACAATTCGGCCACTACGAGCCCTCGGGGGGAGTGTGGCAGCGGATCGCCATCGCTCGGGCTTTTGCCCGGCGTGCGCCGATCCTGATTCTTGACGAGCCGACGGCGAGCGTTGACGCCAGGGCCGAGCACGAACTATTCGAGCACCTCGCCTCCCTCGCCTCCGGACGGACGACGATCCTGATCTCGCACCGCTTCTCCACCGTCGCGATGGCCGACCGGATCCTCGTTCTGGCCGCTGGACGGGTCGTCGAACAGGGCACGCACGCCGAACTCCTCGCGCTCGATGGGCGGTATGCGAAACTCTACGGATACCACCGTCAGCGGCTGGGCGCATGACGACGTTGTTTGTGATCTACGACATCGATGGCTGGGCCTACCACTCCAGGGCCGACGCGATCGACCTGAAGCGCGCCATATTGGGTGCAGCCCGATCAAGTGGCGTCCGTCCGGCGATCATTGCATGACCGCCGGGGACTTTTCCGGATGGTGTGCCCGCTCAGGTTCGGGCCAAGCCTTCAGTCGCGCTTGGGCGCGGTCTTGGTGCCCTCGCGAATGGCCTTGAAGTAGGTCCAACTGGTCTCGTTGGGCCGTGCATCGTCCAAGGGCGGCGGGGCGGTGTAGGCAGGGTAGTTCTTGGCGATTTCGTCCTTCATGGTCTGGGGCATCTCGTCCCATGAGGCGAGTTTGCGACCATTGGTGTTGAAGTAGATCAGGCCATCGCGCCCACCCATGCGCATCCACGGCAGCCAGTCCGACATCCGCACCCAAGCCACCCGAGCCTTGGCGGTGGTCTTGGTCGGGTCCACCAGATCATCAACGTCACCAGCGAAATTGAACATTTCGGTTGCGTGGTAGGTGCCACCGACTTCGGCCTGATAAGCACCACCCAGCACATTGTGATAGAACAGCGGCACGGTGGTGGATGTCCACCATTGTCCGCCATTGATCGTGCCGCTGAACCGCAACGGCTGTCCGTCGCGCGTCTTGACATAAGAGGCTGAGTTCACGGGATCATTGGCCACGTGCAGAACCGGCACGGTCTCATTGGTCCAGGGGTTGGTCCACGTGGACAGAACCTCATTGGTGCGCACATCGCGATAGATCAGAAGCTCACGGCTGACCATCTTGTAGCCTTGGCCACCCACGGGGTCTGTGACGCTGACACAAGCGCGGATGTTCATGCCTTCTGCCCGGAACAACAGCTTGTCGGCTTCGCCCTGGCGGCGGGAATAGGCGTCGCCCGCCCAATAATAGGTGATCGGCTCTCCATCGACCAAAGAGCAGCCCATCTTGCGGTTGGCGGCGAGCGCGCCTTCGGGGGTGGACAGATCAATAGGTGGCGGCGCGGCGGGTGCCGGCGCGGCTTTGGCGCGGCGCGACTGCGCTTCTGCGGTTGGCGCTATGGCAATCATCGCGGAGGCGGCCAGCGTGAGCGCGAGGGCACGGATTATCATTGGGCGTCTCCTTGTTGTGATGGGAGCGTAGCGCTGAGTTGAGCACAGGGCAATTGATATACTCGGCTCTCCGAGAAATAGAGTGGATTGGCACACCGCTACATGACCGCGTCCCGCGTATCCGCGACACATCCGCGCGGATCTGCGGCAACGGTGTTGGTTCCGACCCCCGGCAAACGGCTGCGCCGCGGATGGGCACCGAGACACCGCGGATGCACCCCCACACCCACCGAGTAACGCGCCATCGCGACCTCTCGGGCGCGCTTCCCAATGGCGGGGTGCGACAGCAGACGCCGGAGCGCCGTTGCGAGCGCGACAGCTTCATCCGCAGCCACCAGTATGCCGGCCTCGCCGTCATTCAGACGCGCTGGAGTTCCGCCCACTCGAGATCAGATGACCGGCAACCCGACGAAGGGGACGGTCGGGCATGCGCCATGGTCGCTGGCCTCGTAAGCGGCGGCGCATGGGCGTTGGCGAACTTTGTCCCACCAAGGCCTTTGGCAGCGAATCAAGACTACCGAATCCCTCGCGACCATTGGCGAACCGGTCAGGAAGGCCGCGCCTCAGCCCGAAAGTTGGACACCTACCGAGCACCGTCTCATCTTTAGGTCATGACCGGAAAACACTACAAGCTGATTGGCCCAGCGGGCGAAGAAGTGCTGAGTGCCGTACCGGGCACGTTGGGCGGCAACCGCCGCCGGAAGATCTACGGGCGCCTCGACTGCCGAAGCGCGGTCGGCTCGCTCCCCACGGGATATGCGAAGCATCGGGTCTTCTTCGCGGACGAGGCGACGGCCCTCGCAGCCGGCTACCGACCCTGCGGCACCTGCATGCAGGCGGAGTACGGCATCTGGGTTGAGGAAGCCATGCGCTCGGGGCGCCTGTAGCGTGGCGCGTCGGGTGTGGAACGTGCGTTCGAGAGCGGCAATACACCGCGGTGTGCCATGCGAGCGTGCGTCAATTTGATGTCCAACCAGGAGGTCCGACCGTGACTGAGCGCCCTATTCTCCGGCAGGCGTGTATCGCGCTGCTCGTCGGTGTCACCGCGTGCAGCCGTGATGCCAAACCCGCCGATCCCGCCGCGCACGACGCGGGCATTTCGGCGCCGGCCGCGCGGACCGCGCTCCTCGAGAAGCTCGGGCCGTACCACCGGGCCATCCGTACCAACAGTGCCGAGGCGCAGCAGTTCTTCGACGAAGGCCTCACCCTGCTCTACGGCTTCAATCACGAGGAGGCCATGGCCTCCTTCGCGCGGGCCGCGGCGCTCGACACGTTGTCGCCCATGCCGCACTGGGGGATGGCGCTCGCGCTCGGCACGAACATCAACGATCCCGCACCCGCCGACCGCTTGGCGAAAGCATTCACCCATCTCGCCCAGGCCGCGCGCCGCGCCGCGAATGGGAGCGAAGTCGAACAAGGGCTCGTGGCGGCGCTGGGCACGCGCTACGTCGCCAATCCCACCGGCGATCAGTCAGTGCGCGAGACGGCCTACGCCGACGCGATGGGCGCGCTGGCCGCCCGGTTTCCCGACGACGCCGACGTGGGGGCCCTGCACGCGGAGAGCCTCATGAACCGGCATCCGTGGCGCCTGTACACGGCCGACGGAACCCCCGAGGCGTGGACGCCACCCATCGTGGCGCAACTCGAACGCGTGCTCGCCTTGCATCCCGAACATCCGGGTGCCAATCACTACTACATCCACGCCATCGAAGCGTCGAAGACGCCGGAGCGCGCAGCGCAGTCGGCCCGCCGATTGGAGACGCTCGTCCCCGGGGCGGGGCATCTCGTGCACATGCCGTCGCACATTTACATCCGCACCGGTGAGTACGCGCGCTCCGCGAAGGCCAATGCCGCCGCCGCGGCGATCGATGAGGCGTACTTCGGGCCGAACGGTGCACAGACGTTCTACGCGATGGGCTATTACGGCCACAACCTGCAGTTCGAGTCCGCGTCGGCGATGTTCGCGGGTAACCTGGCCGAAGCCCGTTCCAGCGCCGCGCGCACCGTGAAGGTCTCCGATCCCATGGCCGACCAGATGGCCATGCTCGAACCGTTCGCGGCGCTGGAGCTCATCGTGCTCGTGCGCTTCGGGCAGTGGACCGACATCCTCGCCAACGCGACGCAACCACCCTCGGCTACCCGCACGCTGCAAACCGGTTTCTTCCACTGGGCGCGCGGGGCGGCGCTCGCCGCCACCGGCCAGACAGCGAACGCGGAGCAGGCGCTCGCCACGTTGCAGCGCACGGCGCGCGGCGTGCCGAAGGACGCGATGGTCGGGCCCGTGAACTGGGGCGGTGACGTCCTCGCGGTGGCGATCGCCGATCTCACCGGCCGCATCGCCGAGGCGAAGGGCGACCGCACGGGCGCAATCGCGGCATTCACCGACGCGGTGGCCGCCGAGGACAAGCTTGGATACAACGAGCCGCCGGACTGGCTGCTCCCCGAGCGCGAGCGACTCGGGGTCGCGCTGCTGTCGGCGGGCCGCGCGCCCGAGGCCGAGGCGGTCTTTCGTGCGGAGTTGGCCAAGCATCCGCAGAACCCACGCGCGCTCTTCGGCGTGTGGAAGAGTCTCCAGGCGCAGCGGCGGGACGCGACGGCGGCGCAGCGCGCGTTCACGGCCGCGTGGTCCGCGGCCGACATCACACTCGGCGACGATCTCTATCCGACGCGTTAGGACAGCAAGGAGCGATCATGACGGTCAGGATGGACGCGGTGCATCCGGTGTTGATGTCCCGCGACGTCGCGGTTTCCGTTCGTTTTTTCGCGCAGCTGGGATTTTACCCGACCTTCCAGGACAATCCCGTACAGCCCACGTACGCGGCGGTCCGGCGCGACGACGTTGAGGTCCACCTGCAGTGGCACGACGCGCATCAGTGGGCGCACCCGGTAGATCGCCCGACCTATCGCTTCGTGGTGTCTGACGTCGATGCGTACTATGCGGAACTCGCGAGCACGCCGGCGCTGCACGAGGTGCTCCGCAGCGACAGCCCATGGCGTCGTCCGGGCGATACGCCATGGGGGACGCGCGAGTTTCATGTGCGCGACCCCGACGGCAACGGGCTGCAGTTCTACCGGATGCGCTGAACGATGCGGTGCGGGTCAACGGCGACGACATCAACGACTCTGCCCCTTTGAACGCCCCACGTGTGCGGGGCGGCCGCGCCAAGACCGTCAGGCGTGCGCCCGGCCCACCGCATCGGCCGTACGGATCAGCGAGACGTGCGACCGGTACCAGGGCAAGCGCGTCGACGAGAACGCCGAGGTGGCCGACTGGCTGGTGCGCCTGAACACGGCGAATCGGACGTGGGGCGTCGGCCTCTGTTTCCTGAACCTGCGAAACATCAAGCACTGTCCCTAACATCACCAACGCGTCGATGCGCGGTCGATCTCTCGCGTCCCGCGGCGCGGGTCGTGCGCGCCTTGGATCGACCGCTCGAGTGGCGCGGCGTGCCGAAGGTGATTCGCTCGGACAACGGCCCCGAGTACATCAGTGAAGCCGGCGCGACAGTGGGCGATTGGCCGGGGTATTCAGCTCGAGTTCACTCAGCCGGGGAAACCGTAGCAGAACGCCTACGTCGAACGCTACAACCGGACGGTCCGCTATGACTGGTTCGCGCAAACGCTGTTCGACAGCATTGAGGAGTGCAGGCGTCAGCGACCGCCTTCTCTGGACGTACAACACCGAACGACCGCTACTCCGTGGGCATCGCAAACATACTCTCATTCCATCCGCATCGGTACCAGCGAATCGGCAGTCGGGATTCCATATAGGCCCACACATTCACCTCCCAGGTAAGCTTACCGGTCGCACGAAGAATTTCCTGAGCTCCAACGGCTGTCTCACGTGCAAAGGCATCGACACATTGCGCGGGCACGACACAGAATCCGCCACAGAATCTCCAGCGTACTTTCCGTGCGACGTTGCCTATCGTCGGGGAGCGGAACCTGTCAACAGGTATGAGACGCTGAG
This sequence comes from uncultured Gemmatimonadota bacterium, assembly GCA_903900795.1. Taxonomy (GTDB): domain Bacteria; phylum Gemmatimonadota; class Gemmatimonadetes; order Gemmatimonadales; family Gemmatimonadaceae; genus Gemmatimonas. The sequence continues at coordinate 15,672 of CAIUOO010000303.1, forward strand.
TGGTGGAGTTTACTGAGCCGCGACGACGGCGGCGTGCTCCTCCGCGATGGGGTTGAGCGAGACCGCGACCGGCAGCGCGCGGAGGGTGGGCGCGCCGCGCACGAAGCGGGCGGGATGCTGCGCGTACGCGGTGCGCATGGTGTCGTGCCGCTTTGTGAGGATCGCGGGCGCCGCCCCGCCGTGGACCATGGCGGGGGTGCAGTACGCGAGGCTCGAGTGCCGA
>CAIUOO010000304.1 GCA_903900795.1 uncultured Gemmatimonadota bacterium
TCCTCGATGCCGACGAGGTTGAGCCCGAGCTTGTCGGCGAGGATGAGATGGCTTTCGACTTCGAAGGCCGACGAGATCGCGTAGCTGAGAAATCGCGCGCAGTCGGCGGCACTGGGTTGAGCAACGCCCTCGGCGATGTTGGCGGCAATGGAATCCACCGCGCGGTCGACCTGCGTGCGCAGCCCCGGCGCCTGCGTGCGTTTGATGCCGCGGGAAATCCGATGCACGCGAACCGCCAGCGCAATCGCGCGATGCCACGCCTGGATGTTAGCTGGATCTTGCATGCCGCCGAGGATAGCGGTGCGTCGCGACATCCGTGTCATCCAATCCGTGCCAGCGCGTCCATACGAACGCAGTTCCCCCTCCCCCCTCCCCCCTGATACCCTCCCCCCTGCTTCCTAGGGAGTTTGCAGTTCGCAGTTCCCAGCCACCACAAAGGAAAAGCGGCGCCGTCTCCGGCGCCGCTCTCCTTACACCCACACCATCACGAAGCTTAGAACGACAACCGCAAGCTCGCCTGCAGCTGGTAGAACTGACTGAAGTTCAGCGGCGTGAACTGCGTATTGAAGTTGTTCGTGAACGTCACCACGGGCACCTGCGTCGACGGATCGGCGCTGGAGAACGACTGGACCTGCAGCAGCGTCGCGTTGCCGTTGGCCGACGCGGACTTGATCCGTCCCCACTTGCTGTTCAGCAGATTCGCGGCGTTGAAGATGTCGAGGCGGAGCGTCGCGCGCTCGCCACGGATCGTCGGCAGCTGCTGTTCGATCGTCAGGTCGAAGCGATCGAACATCGGGTTGCGGCAGGACGTCGGCTGCATGATCGTGCCGCGCTGCGACTCGAGGCAGCTGTTGTTCTTGATGAACTGGTCAAGCAGCGCCGCCTGCTGCGCCGGCGAGAACACCACGCCGGCGACCGTCGTGGCCACGAAGCCCATCTTCGGATCGCTCGGACCCGTCGGGATGTAGATCGGGTCGTTCGCGTTCGACCCGTCGCCGTTCATGTCGCCGCGGCCACCGTTGCCGCCGTATACGAACGAGTACGGCGTGCCCGACTGCTTGTTGTAGTAGAAGGTGATGTTCGTCTGATTCGACTTCCACGGCGCCGTGTAGGTGCCGTTGATCAGCAGGCGGTGCGGCTGATCGAACAGCGACGCATTCACCGGCTGCGCCGTCTGCAGCCCCGAGTACACGCGGCCGAACTGCCAGTTGGACAGCGCCACCGACGACGACAGGTCGGTCACGGAGAAGCTGCGGCTGTACGTGTAGGCCACGGACCCTTCGAATCCACCGCTGAAGCGCTTGCGCAGCTGCGACGTGGCGCTGTACGAGTAGTCCTTGCTCTGGTTGGACAGCTCGATCACGTTGCTGCCGTACACCGGGAAGAGCGGCGACACGGTGGGCACGCCGGTGGCCGCAAAGTTGGCGAACACCGTGCGTCCCTGCGCATCCACCCGTCCCGTCTGCGGGATGTTGATGTTGTTGTAGAAGAAGCTGTTGATGCTCTTCGAGTACAGACCGTCGAACGTCGCGATCACATCGCCCGGCAGCTTGCGGTCGTAACCGAGCGTGGCGCGGAGCAGCTGCGGGAACTTGAGCTCGGGCACCGCGAGGTTCACCGTCCCGAGGAACGTGCCGTCATCGAGGCTACGCCCAGCCGTACCATTGGTCTTGGCGGCGCAGCCGCGCGGCGACACGGGGGAGGCGTTGAACAGCGGCGCGGTGCCGTTGGTGGCCGACACCGATCCACCGCAGGTGAACTGGGCCAGACCGGCGCCGGTGTTCTGGAACTGGTTGGACATCCACACATACGCCGGGATGCCCTGGAACAGGCCGATACCGCCACGCACCTGATTCTTCTGGTCGCCGGTGGCATCCCAGTTGAACCCGAGACGCGGGGAGAACTGCAGGTTGCCCGAGGGCAGGTCGGCAGTGCTGCGGCCGAAGTCGCGCTGCACGGACGCGGCGAACGACGGCTTGTCGAAGAA
>CAIUOO010000305.1 GCA_903900795.1 uncultured Gemmatimonadota bacterium
AGCATGGCCACCGTGTGGCACGGCATCGTGAACCCGCCGCGCCCGGGCACCGTGCGCGAGTGGCACTACACCGACCAGGCCATCCATCTCGCCCAGGGCGACGAGATGGGACGGTTTCTGCTGGGCTCCACCGTGGTGATGCTCTTCCCGCCCAAGACCGTCGCGTTCACCGCGCACTGGGCCACCGAAGTGGCCGTGCGCATGGGTGAACCGATGGGAAGCCGGCCGTAGTTACGCCGTCTTCTTCCGGCCTTGGGCCAAGAACATCGGCACGAACATCATCGCCGCCGCCAGCAGCAGCGACACGACACTGATCATTTTGCCGCGCGCGTAGGTTGGCGAGTCGAACCACAACCGCACCTCCTTCGCCCCCGGCGGAATATCCACGCTGATCAGTGTGTGATCGGCGCGCCGCACCACGCCCGGCTTGCCATCCACTTCGGCGTGCCAATCGGGATACCAGTTCTCCGACACCACGAGCTGGCTGGTGGCCGCTTCGGCACCGCTGAGCGCGATGCGCATGGCGCCGGCGCTCCACTCGGTCACCGTAGCCTTCACCTGCGGCGTGGGGAACGGCGGCGTGGCGTTAGGCGACGTGGCCGTGGACGTATCCGGCAACAGCGCCACGTTGTTCACCGGAAAGCGTGGATCGATGATCGTGGCCAACCCCTGCTCTTCGGTGAGCTTGGCCGACACCGGCATCACGCGCGCGTACGCCGGCGTGACATCGCTTTCATACAACGTGGCCGTCGTGCTGAAGGCGGTGGGCGACGGCGGCACCACCACGTGGAAGCCCGGCACCGGCTGCGTGTCGGGGAGAATCAGATAGCGCACCGACAACAGGTCGAACATGTTCGGCGTGAGCAGGTTGCGGAATCCTTCCTTCGCTCCGGCCAGCTCGTTGTAGCGCCGCAGCTGGAAGCCGTGATAGCCCATCGCATTCGGAATGCGGTATGCCATCAGTATCGACTGTCCATAGCTGTTACCGCCGTCGATCACGCGATACGGCGCTGGCACCTTCTTGAGATACGTGGTGACCGCATCGTCGGCGAACAGCGTGCTGGCGCGCGGCGAGAAGGTGTAGAACTGCTTGTCCACGCTCCACAGGTCGAGCCCCACGATCGCCACCAGCGCCGCGGTGGCCACGCGCGCCCCGATGCGACCCGCCGCCACGGCCCAAAGCACCGCGCCGCCCAGCACCACAAACACCAGTAACCGCAGTGCCCCACTTTGCAGGTACGGCGCATTGGCTGCGACGCCTTCAAGACGCTCCGGAATCGCCAGCGATTCGGCAAGTCCCTGCAAGCCACCCACGGTGCCAAGCAGCGCGAACACCATCGCACCGCCGAGCACGATCAACACCGTACGCATGGGCACCGCGCGCGCCAGCAGCCGATCGAAACCGACGCCCGCCAGCACGCACACCATGAACGCCGGCAGGTAGAACACCATGCCCATCGCGCGGATCTTCTTCACCAGCGGCAGCAGCTCGTAGAACGGACGATAGAACGGCGTGTAGCCGCCGAACGACAGCATCAGGAAGAACAGCGCGCCGATGCTGAAGGCGATCACGAACCGGCGACGCGCCGTGTCACCCAGCGCCAGCGCCGCCAGCGCGAGCGGCAGGAAGCCCATGTACTCGGTGTGGAACTTGATCGGGTTCTGCCCCCAGTACTGATCGAGCACGCCGTTGAACTGCGGCAGCAGCAGCGTGAAGATCTCCGACGGCGGCAGCGCGTAACTGGTCGCGAATTCCCATCCGGTATCGGGACCGCCTTCGGCCCGCGGCGAGAACGGGATGTACTCGAGAAACGGCATCACCTGCAACGCCGTGATGCCGCCACCCACGGCCACTGCAAAGGCCGAGAAGCCCAATGCCTTCCACGGGTTCAGATCAGCCGGACGCTCGGCGTCGAAGAACGCGAGGTAGATCGCCCACAGCCCGAGCGCCAACAACAGGAAGTACGCCATATGGTAGTGGCCGAGCACGATGAGCGCGACCACGAACGCGAACGCCCCGTAGCACCACGTTTTTGCATGACGAATCGCGTGCAGCAACGTCCAGAACGCCAAGGGTGTGAGCGCCGACACGAACAACTTACCGTCGTGCCCCGGGCTCATCTGCGAGGCCACGATGCCCGTGAGCTCATACGCCACACCGGCGACCACGCTCGCGTTCCACGAGAGCCCGAGCGAGCGGCAGAAGCGATACGTGAACCAGCCGGTCAGCACGAAGTGAATCGCCATGCCGAGCGTGATCGCCACATCGACCGGCATGATCCATCGCAGCCACGCCGTCGGATAGAAGATGTCGCCGTGCATGGCCGCGATATACGGCAGGCCGCCGAACAGATACGGATTCCATTGCGGGATCGCACCGTCTTTCAAAAACGACTCGGCGCCGAACAACCGGAATGAGTAACCAGCGATGAACATGTCGGAGCGGCCGCCACCGAACAGCATCTGTCCGGTCAGGAGCGGCCACAGCAACAGCATCGCCGCGCCAAGACAGAGCGCGAAGGCGAGCGTGTGATCGAGCGCAAAGGAGCGCGTCGGCCCGGCGCTGGGCAAAGCCGCGCTCGGCGAGGTAGATTTCGTTGAATGGGCGGAAGGCATCGGAGAAAAGTAGAGCCCCGCTGCGGATCGCGCACGACGGCGGCGAACCGGGTGGCGAAGCAGCCGTTCGCAGCCCCCGCCTGTCTCGGCAAGGCCGCGCGCTTCGACGAGTGGTTCCGCGAGGTCCTCGCCGACCCGGTCAACCTCCTGATCAACCGCGTGACGGAAGCCGGCTATGTCGATGGAGCTGGCCACGTCATCCGGCATCACGGCAACCGGGTTCCTCTCCGCGGGCGGCGGGGCATCGTATTGATCGGCTCTTTGTTTCGACGCACTCCGAGGCGCTGCATGCCTCGATTGAGGCCGTTCTCAGGGGCCACGGCTACTTCGTTGAAATTTCCTCAGCGTGCGACAGGCATACCACCAGCTGTGATGGATTCATCCTGGCCTCCGCCCCAGGCCAGCGACTCCTCATGGACGGCTGGTCGCCGCTGGGTCGGCTGGAGATCGCGCATGCTACGCCAGCCCGGCTCCTCGCTTCGATCGCGCCCCGCCTTCGGCGAGTGCCTCCAAGTGGTCGGTGAGCAGGGAGGCCGGGGATTCTTCGTGGAACTCGGCGCTTCGGACGGGATGTCGCTCCGTAACAGCTGGCTCTTGGACAAGTGGTTAGGCTGGAAGGGCATCCTCGCCGAACCGGCGAGCAACTGGATTTTGATGTTTCCCGTTACCTATTCAAGGGCATGACCTGCGAGCACGCACGAGCATTCCCGACCTCCGAGAGAACGTCCCGATGCACCCGCATGCCTGTTGACGGTCGTTGGCCGCGTCGTCCGGCATTCGCGCGCTGCGGTGGTGCATAGCACGATGCGCATACCCGAGGCGATCGCGGAGCGAGTCAAGGACATCCTGGCGCGTCTGCAGGAACGATGGCTGTCACGGAACCTGCAGGGGGCGGAGTCCGGCCGAGGGGCGGAGTCTGGTCGGGGCGCGGTTGCACGTCGGATTCTGATCATCGACGACATGGTGCCCGATCCGTTGTTCGGCGCTGGCTACCCCCGCGCGTACGCAATCGTTCGTGCGCTGGTGGAGGCAGGATACCGAGTCGACGTCTACCCGATGGTGGCGACGCCTGCTCACCTCTCCCGCATGCATGCGATCTTCGCCGGAGCAATCCGCGTCCACTCGGCGGAAGGCGCACGCGGTCTGCGCCGCCTGCTATTGCGTGAGGGCGCTACGTTCGATGTGCTGTTCATCAGCCGACCGACACCGATGCGGACCTACGTCGGCTTGCGCTGGCGACCGGGAGGACATGCGTCTACGCCGCCTGTCATTTACGACGCCGAAGCGTTAATCGCGTCCCTCGAGAAGCGCCGAAGGGAGTTGTACGGCCCTGCATGGTCCGATCGTGCATACCAGGCGGCGCTTACAGCGGAACTTGGACGGGCACGGGGAGCCGCCGCCATTACGTCGGTCGGGCCCGGCGATGCAGGCACGATCCGCTCTGCGCTCAACGTACCTGTGTTCGTGCTCCCTCATTCCGTTGCTGCCCGCACGGGTACACCGGGTTTCGAAGGGCGGCAGGACCTCCTCTTCGTCGGTCGGCTCGCCGGTCCCGCCCCGTACTCCCCAAATGTGGATGCGGTTCGGTGGTTCGCGGCGGAGGTCATGCCTGCGCTCGACCGATTGATCGGTTCGGGTTATCGCGTCCATCTCGTCGGTTGGGTGAAATCACCCGAGGTCCAGTCGCTCGCGTCGCACCGGATCGTAGTCCATGGCGTCGTGGAGGATTTGCGCTCGCTCTACGATCAATGTCGGCTCTTCGTGGCTCCCACGCGGTTTGCGTCCGGCATTCCGCTCAAGGTGATCGAAGCGATGAGCGAGGGCATTCCTTGCGTGGTCACCACGCTGCTCGCTGAACAACTCGACGCAAGCAAAGCCGCGCTGGCCATCGCGGACGGTGCTTCACACTTCGCCGAGGCGTGCGCCCGGTTGTACACCGACGCGGTCGCGTGGGAAGCAATCCGGGATGGCGGCTTCGCTCACGTCGCACGCGCATTCTCACCATTCGCGTTCAAGCACAGGTTGACCGAGGTTCTGGACCATGTCACCCGTCCAGAGGCCGTGTAATGCAGTGACGTAGGATCCCGTCGAGCTGGCGCTCCAGCATCGCGGTAAACGCGCGGTGCCAATTCGCTCTGTAGCCTCGCCGCACATTGCAGATTCAATTCAGACCGCTACGTTGAAAATATGTCCGCTGCCGACCATCTGACGGTGCCCGCGCGAAACGCCGCCTTCGACGCTCGATCGCCCACCTTTACCATCTGCACGCTGGTCACGCGATGGGCAGAGTACATCGAAATGACCGAGTCTTTTGTCGCACGTGGATTCGGGCCCGAAGTGGCGGAGTATCTTTACCTCGACAACTCGAGTCGCAACGAATGGGACGCGTACGCCGGATTGGCGAAGATGCTCGGTCAGGCACGAGGGCGCTACGTGATCTATTGCCACCAGGATGTGCGGCTACTGAGCGATGGCGCTGCTGAGCTGCACGCGCGCTTGGTCGAGTTAGACGATCTCGATGCCGACTGGGCTCTTGCCGGCAATGCAGGTGGTTTGCCGAATGGTGAGCTCGCCGTGCGTATCTCGGACCCGCACGGGGAGAACACGACGCTCGGAAGTCTGCCAGCGCGCGCCGTTTCATTAGATGAAAACTTCTTGGTGCTGCGGCGCGAGTCGCCGATCGGCGTGAGCGCGGAAATTGGAGGCTTTCACCTGTACGGTGCGGATTTGTGCATGCAAGCGCAGCTGGCCGGGCGAGGCGCGTGGGTGGTGGATTTTCACCTACGCCACCTCAGCGGCGGGCGAGCGGACCAACGCTTTTATGATGTTCAGGAACGACTTCAGGAAAAATACGCCGGACTGTTCAGCCGGCGATGGCAAATCCGAACAACTTGTACCACGCTCATCTTTCCGATACGCCTCCGCGACCGATTGCGCGCCTGGCGATTCATGCGGGCGCGGCGCAAGCACGCCACGAAGCGATTCGGACAGTGAAGGCCGTTTTTCCCGAATGAATGCAACACATCCGAATGCCCTGCACGTCGAGTCGACGGCGAACGTGGTGCCTACGGCTGGAATCGCGTGTGGTGCGTGGAGTACGTTCCACCCCATCATGAAGAAACGATTTCTGGCGATCGCCGTCGCCGTTGCGCTGACCGCGGCCGCCTTGGCCGCGTACACGCCCGATACCGATCAGGACACCCTGCGTGCCCGGTACCTCGCCAGTCCCGGCGACTTACGCACGATCGACGGGACGTCGCTGCACGTTCGCGACACCGGGCCCCGCGATGCACCGGCGCTCATCCTGTTGCACGGATTCGGCTCGAGCCTGCACACGTGGGAACCGTGGGCTCGCGCCCTCAACCCTACGTATCGTGTGATTCGCTTCGACTTTCCCGGCAGCGGCCTGAGCGCTCCCGACCCGACCGATGACTACGCTGACCAGCGCAGCATGCAACTGCTGGCCGCGCTCATGGATACGCTTGGCGTGACGCGTGCCACGGTGATCGGCAACTCGATGGGTGGCCGCATCGCCTGGTCGTTCGCGGCCCGCTACCCCGAGCGCGTGGAGAAGCTGGTGTTGATCTCACCCGACGGCTTCGCCAGTGCGGGCTTCGAATACGGCAAACCGGCCGAGGTGCCGCTGGCCCTGCCGCTGATGCGCTACGCGATGCCCAAGTCGCTGTTCCGCATGAGTCTCGAACCGGCATATGCCGATCAGCGAGCCCTCACGGACAGTCTTGCCACGCGCTACTACGATCTGATGCTGGCCCCCGGCGCACGCAACGCGATGCTGCAGCGCCTGCGCCAGACGATTCTGGTCGATCCCATTGCACAGCTGCGTCAGATTCAGGCACCAACGTTGCTGTTATGGGGGCAGCAGGACGCGATGATCCCGTTCAGCAATGCCGCCGACTACGTCAAGGCGTTGCCGCAGGCGACGCTCGTGCCGCTGCCCAACGTGGGACATCTGCCGTTCGAGGAGTCCCCCGAGGCGTCGCTGGTGCCGCTCCGCCGCTTTCTGGCGGAGCGATCCACCAACTGACCTCCACGCGTGGCCGACGCCAACCGACGGGCTATGGCATCGTCGCAAAGGCGCGCACGGGAAAGGTCCCCACGCCCACCAGCTTGGGCGGCACGGCCGTGAAGGTGAAACCGGTATCGGGCAACGACTGCAGGTTGCACAGATGCTCGGCGATCAGGATCTCCTCACGCAGCAACACCGTGTGCACCGGACGCGTGCCGCCGTCGGTGTTGTCAATATTGAACGAATCGATCCCCACCAGCACCGCGCCGGCGTCGCGCAGCCAGACGGCGGCCTGCTCGGTGAGATAGGGGTGCCCCTCGAAGTAGGCGTCGGTGCCCCAGAGGGCGTCCCATCCCGTGTGGACCAGCACCGCCTTGCCGTGCACGTCGGTCGTCGATAGCTGCGCGGCCACCTGGGCCACGTCGATCGCGCGCCCGTCGCGCGCGATGGCGCGCACCACGAGTGCGGGTTGATCCACGAACCGCTCGAGCGGCACTGAGGCCGTGTCGCGTCCATCGGCGTAGCGATGGAAGGGGCAATCGATGTACGTGCCCGTGTTGGTGATCAGCTCCACGCGACCGATATGAAATTCAGTGCCCGGTTCGTAGCGGGCACGCGAGTCCTCGCGACTGAGGTAGTCGCAGATCACCGGCGCTGGCAGACCCTTGTAATACACCACGCCATGTTCAATGCAGTGGCTCAGATCTACCAGCGTACGCAAAGGCGTACGCACAGGCGTCTTCACACCCTGTTCAGGAGCCGGAGACCACGCCGCAGCCAATCCGAGCGCCCGAATTGCCGGACGGATCCGTCTTGTAGTCGTCGGTCGTGGCGTGAATCACGATCGCGGCCCCGTCGGCGTCGAGCAGCGGGTACTCGCCTCGTAGCGATCCGCCCGGCGTCGACATCTTCACCAGCACGCTGCTGTCCGCGCCGACCGTAAGGTTCATGAGGTCACCATGATGCGGACCGGCGGGATTGGCGCTGCCATGCTGCTTGGGCGTCGGGCTCCAGTGCGCGCCGGCGCCGGCGAAACTGGCGCCATCGCAACGTCCGATGGTATGGAGGTGCATCCCGTGCACACCCGGCGTCAGACCACGCAGCGTGCCGTCCACCGAGATCGCCGCGCCGGCATCGGCCAAGGTCAGCACGCCGAGTTCGCGACCGGTCGCATCCAGCACCTTCGCGGTCACGCCGGCGGTGGACGCGGCTGCATAGATGGACGCGCTACACGCGGCGAGCAGGAGCGCGGCACCGAGCACGGCGGCGGCGCGTGTGGCGACGAGGAACGAGACGGAGCGCATAGGCATGTCCTGGCTGATTGGAAGAGGGGGCAGATCCACAAGTCTACTGCACGGCCGTGCGGGGCGCGTCCATTCGCGGTAGCTTGCCCGCCCAATGACCGACAGACGCATCGTCCCACCAAAACCGTTCGACACCGACACCGACCCCGACACCGCCCCCGACACCGACGTCGCCGTCGTGGGCGGCGGCTTGGCCGGCCTGACGGCCGCCTGCCGCCTCGCCGCGTCCGGACAACGCGTGACCCTGTTCGAGGCTCGCTCCCGCCTTGGCGGCCGCATGC
>CAIUOO010000306.1 GCA_903900795.1 uncultured Gemmatimonadota bacterium
AGGAGATGCGGCGGGCGCGGTGCGCGACCATGAGGCTGCCTTGCGAGTGCGGTTCGATCCTCGGCGCCTTCTCGTGGAGGGGCGTGACTACGACACCCCTCCTTTTGGCGACATGACGCTCGGCGGCCAAGTGGCCGCTCTGGGGATAAATCTGGTGGACGCCGGCCAGCCACGCCGTGCCCTTCGTTCATGTCGTATTGGTGTCGAGCTGGTGGGCAAGGTACCCTATTTCGAAGCGGGCGCGGACGCCGTTGCTGCGATCCTCGCCACGACGGACGCACCGTTACGTCAGGAGGAACGTGCCGAGCTCGGCTCGTCTCCGCCGGAGATCCGAGGCACTCCGGACCAATCGTGGTCGACCTTTTGTGTTGGCTGGGCACTCGCCGCTGTCATGGAGCAGGGCGGAGACCGGTCGCTGCGCCCCGTGGTGGGGCAATGGATGCAGTCGTTCCTCAACTCCTGCCTCACCGGAAATAGCGGGTCATGTCGCGAGTCAGGCGGGATGCCGGGCCTCGCGCGCGGTCTGCGACATCGGGTGGAGTCGGGAGCGTCGTTGACGCTCGACGACGTGGTGGCGATCCCCGGCGGCGACTGCCCCCGGCTGCTGCGTCGCGCCCGGGACGAGAATCTACGTGTGCTCATGCCCAGCTGGACCCGAGCGTGTGTTAAGGAACTCACCGCCATCGCGGACAGCCTCGCCCGGACGGCACCGGACGACCGGCGGGCCGCCGGCGCCATGCTGTACTTCGACGTGGTAAGCCGAGCGGTGATCGCGGTGCCGTGGGACGAGGCGCCTGCGCCCGTGCTGCAATCGGCGTTGGGTACGCTGACAACCGAGACGTGGCGGCGCGGGCGGCGGCCAGACGGGTGCCGGTGGTATGTCGAGCTGGTGGGGCGTGGGCTCACCACGCCGGAGTTGGACGGCGGTGCGCGGACCGCCGGATGTGCGCGTCCCCGGGGGACGGTGACGGTTCCCGCACTCGAGCTGATCGCGTACGACGGGGCGGTGGCTAAGGATTCGCGGGCGCTCTTAGCGCCGGTGGTGGAGCTGTTGTGGGACTGGCTGCACGACATGCGCAATCACTCCGATCGGCTCGACCAGCTCATGACGCTGCCGAAGGAGCTTTCCGGTTCTAAAGCGTGCCGGCCGTTCTCGATCGACGCCAGCAGGAGGAGCATGCAATGGCAAACGCATGTGCAGTCGATCGCGGACGCCGCCGAGCGGGGGCGCTTCAGGATCCAGATCACATCAGCGCAACCGGAGAAAAGCCCTCTGGGCTGTCCAGAGGTGTCCGGGTTTAAGGAGCTCGGTGGTGGTCTCTTGAACGCGCAGGGAGTGCTGATCTGGCCGACCGATGCGCGTGGAATGAAACGCGAGAGTGCGCTCAATATTTTGATGTACCGTGGCCCCGACGGGGGATATCGGGTGACACTGGCAATCAGCCAGTAATGCTCATTCCGGTGCCGGGTGCTGGGCGGGCTGAAAGTCGGGGGGCGTACGACGGAACCGTCATAAGCCGGGGCCGGACAAGGTTCCGGCGCCGCTTCACGAGTACTGCATGCGGCGTTCTCCGGCAACGGGGAGCGATCCCGAATCAGATCGCTCCCCGTTGACATCGCGTCCCCAGCGGGAACCGACGGTCGCTCGGTATAGACGACCTACGCCGATTGTCCCGATGCGGGCGGGTACGGACCTGTCACGGATTAAACATGCGGTACTGGCATGACACTCGAGATGGCGCTTCGACGGCAG
>CAIUOO010000307.1 GCA_903900795.1 uncultured Gemmatimonadota bacterium
ACGCATCGTCGACTCGTCCGGCGTCGCCGTCGCGCTGTCCTCACGCGGCGAGCGCTTTTCACGTGGAGCGATGGTCCCGTGTGTGCTCCGGCTCATGGTGGACGGCGTATTCATGAAGTCGTTGAGCCTGGACGCCGTGCCGATGGACAACATTGCGAGTGTGGAAGTGTACCTCGGCGCCGCGCGCATTCCGGCAACGCTCGTGTCAGGGCTTGGTGAGTCGCTCTGCGGTCTGATCGCGATCTGGACCGCGAGCGGCTGACTTCCCGAGCGACAGGCACGCCCTGCCGATGCGATTGCGTTCGGTTCTTGCACATGCCAGCCGGTCGGCGCACCTACGTGATTTCTGGGCCGCGCTTGCCTGTCTGTCTCACCGGTGATACACTCAGGTATGGACAACGTCACCGTGCGAGAACTGCGAAACAACGGTGGTCGGGTGCTGCAGCGCGTGGCCGACGGAGAAACACTCACCGTAACCATGGACGGGCGTCCGATCGCCGAATTGCGTCCGCTCACCGGTCGTGGCCTCACCGCGGCGGCGCTGCTGACACGGTGGCGCCGACTTCCGTCGGTCGACATAGAGCAGCTGCGCCATGATCTCGACGACGTGATGGACGGATCCCTGTGATCGATCGGGTCCGCCATGACCGCGGTATCCTCGACACCAGCACGGTGATCCTGCTCAATCGGCTCCACGATCCCACGGTGCTTCCGAATGAACCGCTGATCACGGCCATCACGTTGGCGGAACTCAGCGTCGGGCCGCTCGTCGCCAAATCCGACGACGAGCGGTCGGCGCGACAGGCGCACCTGCAGCAGGCGGAAGCAGATTTCGATGCGCTGCCGTTCGATGCCGCCGCCGCGCGGGCCTTCGGACGCGTGGCGGCATCATTACGGCAAGCCGGGCGCAAAACGCAGGCCCGCTCGTACGACGCGATGATTGCGGCAACGGCGCTGGCGCACGCGCTGCCGATCTACACCTGCAATCCTGATGACTTCAGCGGCATCGACGGGCTCGACGTGGTCGCGGTACCGATGCCGATTCGCTAAGTGCTCCACGCCCCTAGTTGATCTTCCGCAGCGTCACGCTGCCGTTCACGGTGTGCGCGTCCACTTCGTTGTTCACGCCGGTGACCTCGACGCCGCCGTTCACGGTGGACAGGTCCACCCGCACGCCATCGGGTACGCGCACGGTGAAGCGCACCGACACGTCGTTGCGCTCGTTCCACGTGGTGCGGCGATCGGTGTGAATGCCGCTCTCGTCGCACCGCGAGCCTTCGCTGAACAGCGCGCACACGAGCACGTCGTCACCGATCTTCTGCTGCTCGATGCGCACGTCTTCCGGATTGCCGCGGCGCCAGCGCTTTTCGGCGCGTACTTCCACGCGGCCATTGGTGCTGCGCTCCACCTCGATGGCGCCGTTGATGTTCTTGATCATCACGCGCCGCCCCGAGGGGATGGTCCCCGACCAGGTGAATGCATCGTCGCGCTTGGTGTCGTGGTCTTGCGCAACGGCCGGCGCCGCGAGCGTGGCGGTGAGCAGCAGCGCAGCGGCTGTGGACCGAAGCGCGGTGCCGATACAGAAACGGCATGGCAGCATGGAAGACTCCTGACGAAGAAGGTGCCCTCTCCAGACGGAATCCGGCCGCTGATGTTTCAACACGCACCAGCGGTGCGGCCGGCGGCACCGGGCTGATGACGCGATCGCTCAGTCGGTGAGCGACGCGACAACCGCCGGCAATTCCGTGATGCTGTTCATCCAGTAGTCAGGTGCCGCGACCGCCAGCTCCGCCCGGCTGAATGGGCCCCACTGGGCGGCAGCGGTGCGCACCCCCGCGGCCCGCCCGGAGTGCATGTCGTGCGGCGAATCCCCCACGAACAGGGCGCCGGAGGCCGGCAGCGCCAAGCGGTCGAGGGCCAGCAGCACGGGGTCGGGGAGCGGCTTGTGGCGCGTGGTCTCCTCGAAGGTCACGATAGCGTCGAAGGCGCCCTCGAGTCCGACATGCTCGAGCGACCGCGCCGTCATGCCGCGACCCTTACTGGTGACGAGGGCGGTGGCATGGCCCTGCGCCCGCGCCCAGGCGATGGTGTCGAGCACGCCCGGATACGCAGTGGTGAGGCGCGGCAGGTGAATGCCCTGATAGTCACGGTAGCGCACCACCAGCGACTCCACCTCGGCCTCCCCATCACACCACTCGGCCAGCTGCGTCCGCAGCGGCGTGCCG
>CAIUOO010000308.1 GCA_903900795.1 uncultured Gemmatimonadota bacterium
AAGCCTTGTGGACGTTCTTGAACTCGATCATGAGATCACAAATGTACCGCCAAAAACCGGCGGAGGTAGGCGTGCGACGCCGGGGGAACGCCGAAGGGGCGCCCGATCGCGTCGGACGCCCCTCGTTGCTGCACCACCTGCTGACCCGACGTCGCTGCGGCCGGCGATTTACGCGGCGAAACTGGACAGGGCACGACCGACATCGCCTTCACGGAGGCGCTTGAGGGCACGATCGCGCAACTGGCGGACGCGCTCGCGGGTGACCCCGAGCATGCTGCCAATTTCTTCGAGCGTATGCTCACGGCCGCCTTCGAGGCCGAAGTAGAGTCGGAGCACCTTGGCGTCGCGCGGCGGTAACGTGGAGAGCGCCTGCTCGATTTCGTCGGTGAGGAAGCGATTCATCGCTTCTTCTTCGGTATCCGGCATTTCGTCGGCGACGAACCGCTCGATGAGCGAGCGATCGCCGTCGGGATCCATGGGGGCATCGAGACGCACGTCGCCCGTGTTCAGCGCGGCCAGCGACTGCACCACGTCAACCGAGAGGCCGGTGACCTGCGCCAGCTCTTCCGGCGAGGGCTCGCGACGGAGCTTCTGCCGGAGGATTTCCGAGGCTTTGATGATACGCGAGAGATCGGCGGTGCGATTGAGCGGCACGCGCACCGTACGTCCCTGCCGCGCGAGCGACGAGAGAATGGCCTGGCGGATCCACCACACGGCGTACGAGATGAACTTGACGCCCTGATCCGGATCGAACTTCCGCGCGGCGGTGAGCAGGCCGACGTTGCCCTCGCCGATCAGATCGATGAGGGGCAATCCGCGGTTCTGATACTTTTTGGCCACGGAGATGACGAAGCGGAGGTTGCGCTTCACGAGTTCCTGCAGCGCGTCCTGGTCACCGGTACGGATTTTTTTCGCGAGCTCGATCTCTTCGGCCGCCTTGAGGAGCGGATACGTGCTGACTTCGTAGAGATACTGGTCGAGGATATCGCGCTCGGGTTCACTGGGCGCGATGCCCGCGGGTGCCGCACGACGGCGCTTCCGCTTGACTTCAGTCATGGCGTTCTAGGAGACCTTGGGATGAGACATCATCCCTGAAGGAGGAAACGAAATGGGAACGGCTTGCCAACCAACGGCGCCGGCGCCCCACGAGATCCCAGCAGACGACGGCAGAGCAATTACGGGGATAGCCTTTCAAGATACGCCGACGGGAGTGTTTCGCCAGTGTAATCTGTGGAACTCTGCTTGACGCCGGACATACACCGCACTAGACTGCGCGTTCCTGATGCCCTCGCCGGCACGGTGCCGCTGGGAACGGGTACGGAACGGCGGAGCAAAGGAAGAGAGTACCGGGGGCGTAGCTCAGTTGGGAGAGCGCTTGAATGGCATTCAAGAGGTCAGCGGTTCGATCCCGCTCGTCTCCACTCCGGATGGTGCACGCGTCAACATGGGTGAAGTCGTTGGTCTGCGGGAATAGCTCAGTTGGTAGAGCACAACCTTGCCAAGGTTGGGGTCGCGGGTTCGAGTCCCGTTTCCCGCTTGTAGTACAGCGGTGTCTTGGGTCGTTAGCTCAGTTGGTTAGAGCGCCACGTTGACATCGTGGAGGTCACAAGTTCGAGTCTTGTACGACCCATATGCTGGTCTGCTGGTGCTGGTGTTGGATGACCTGGTGAGCGCTCGTCAGTAGCGTGAGCGTGCAGGATTCACTAGGTTCCGGGACTCTCCGCAAGGAGAAGCTGTGCGTTGATCGTGGTGCATCGGAGTTCTGCGCCTATAGCTCAATTGGATAGAGCATCTGACTACGGATCAGAAGGTTGGAGGTTCGAGTCCTTCTAGGCGCGTAGTGGTTTTGATGCAGGTCGCACCATGAGATCGCACGGGGCGTAGCTTAGCCCGGTAGAGCGCGTGCTTCGGGAGCACGAGGTCGCAGGTTCGAATCCTGTCGCCCCGACTGTAGAAAAAGAACCCCGCAACGACTTCGGTCGCTGCGGGGTTCTTTCTGTTGCAGACCGGCGGCGCTCAGCCCACGGTCCACTTCGTGACGAGCCGCTGCCACGGGATCACCGCCGCCACCAGCGCCAGCGTGACCAGCGTGCCGATCAGCGCCTTCCTGGCCTTGGTCGCCGGACTGGGCGCCTTTTTCACCAGCACGCCCGATACCGTGGCGGCGATGACCGCCAGCACCATCAGGAACGGGTGCTCCACCACCAGCCGGCGCAGCGCCGGATCCTTCATCGCGTCGCCCATTGCGGCCCGCGCCGCGGAGACAGCCGGACTTACGAACCACAGGCCGAGGCCGGCCAGCAACTGCAGGTGTACGAGCAGCGTCAGCCGCCGTACCAGAGTGGTCTCGGCGGCCGACCAGGTCGCGCTGCGCCCGAGCGCCCGCACGATCACGAGGCCGCCCACGAGAAGGACCGCCCACGCCAGCAGGTTGTGCGCACCAATCAAGAATCCGTACATCCGATCGTCCTCCGAAGAATGAAACGCCCAAGTTGCGTCGTATCGCCGTCTTCCACGCGGGGAATGTTATCCTGCATGCTCCCCTCGCGCTGATCCTTTCTCTCGCCCCCACGCCTCGATGCTGCTGACGCTGTCCCGCCAAAAGGCCGGCAACGTGCTCGCGCTCATGATGGTGATCGCCCTCAACGGGCTCGCCGCCACAGGTGCCATGAGCGGCGATTCGATCGGCGTGATCGCCAACCGGTACCGCTCGCTCTTCTTACCCGCCGACTACGTGTTCGGGATCTGGAGCGTGATCTATCTCGGGCTCATCGCCTCGACGATCTACCAGGCGCTCCCGACCGCCGGGGCGGAGCGCGCGGTGCAGCGACTCGGCGTCTGGTGGTCCGTGACCGGTGCGCTGAACGTGGCGTGGATTTCGCTGTTCTCGTTTGGACAATTCGCGCTGGCGCTCCCCGTCATGGTGCTCTTCCTCGTCACGTTGGTCGTGATCGGAGAACGGGTGCGCGCAGGCACGGGCTCGTCGTTCACGGAACAGGTCTTTCTGGTCTGGCCGCAGGACATCTACCTTGCGTGGATCTCGGTGGCACTGATCGCGAACAGTTTCCAGTTCGCGCAGGCCGTGCAGTGGGGCGGCTTCGGCATCGCGGAGTCCACGTGGGCGGTGGCGATGATGCTGGTGGCCACGCTGCTCGGTACGATCATGGCGTGGGGACGCGGGAACTGGCTCTTCCCGCTGGTCGTCGCGTGGGCGCTGCGCGGCATCGGCGCGCGATACCCGGAGGTCGCGGCCATCGCCGACACCACCCGTTGGCTGGTGCCCGCCGGCGTCGCGGTCGGCACGGTCGCGTGGCTGGCCGGACGCCGCGCCCGCCGCTCACGCCCTACTTCGCGGTGACCTTCGCCAAGGCCGCCTCGAACGCGAGTCGCGCCGCGTCGTCGCTGCTGATGCGCCGGGTCAGATCGCCGTAACTCGCCTCGGTCAGCGCCTGCGCCTTCAACACCCGCTCCCGCTCAGCACGGTACTTGGCGCGCAGTTCGGCCAACAGCTCAGGCTTCTTGTTCTTGGGATCGGCGTACTCCGCGTCGGCCCGCTCCCGAAGGGTGGTCAGGGCGGCGTGCGCGCGCGCGAAGGGCGTCATCGCCGCCACACTGTCGGGGTGGGGCGCCGCGGCGACCGGCGACACCGTGGTCGGCGGCGTGGCCGTCTGGGCGTGGAGCGGACGGGGGGAACCCATCATGGCACAGCCGATCGCCAGCAGGGGAACAAGGCAGCGCAGCACGGGAAACTCCGGGGGCCGAGTGAGAGCGGCGGATCGCACGCCGCCCCAAGAAACTCTGCCCATCTGGACTGGGCGTCAACGGGTTGGCGCGAGAACGCGTTTTCTTCTTGCCATTCTGCCGCTCGCGTCCGAACGTTCATGTCTGCAGTTCCGTCCCGTCGTCCCCCCGCAGTCCTCCCCCCGCACGAGGTCAGGCATGAAGGCGATCTCCGCACTGGCGGTCACGCTCTCATTCGCCGTCGCCCTTCCCGGCCATAGCGATTCTCGGCCCACCGATCCGCCCCCAGCGCCTCGCGCGGTGGGCCATCCGGTGTTGCCCCGCCCCAACGCAGGTCCCGTCGCACGTCCCGTCGCACGCCACGTGGCCGCCCCGAAGCCGCTGCGCGTGGCGTCGATCGCGCCGGCGGAACTCAACGGGGTCGTGAAGCAGTACTGTCAGAAGTGCCACAATCAAACGATGCGTCGTGGCAATCTCTCACTCACCGACTTCGACGTGGGCGCGCCTGACGCGAAAGCCGACGTCGCGGAGAAAGTCGTCGCGAAGCTGCGCTCCGGGATGATGCCGCCAGTGGGATCGGCGCGTCCGAGTGTCGACACGCTCGACGCCCTGGTGACCTCGCTCGAACGTCAACTGGACGCCAGCGCTGTCGCGCATCCCAACCCGGGCCGTCGCACCTTTCAGCGACTGAATCGGGCGGAGTATCGCTTGGCGATCGCCGATTTGCTGAAGCTCGACGTGGACGCCGCGGCGTATCTCCCGCCGGACACCAAGAGCGACAATTTCGACAACATCGCCGACGTGCAGGCGCTGTCCCCGACGCTGCTGAGCGCGTATCTGCGCGCGGCGAGTGATCTGAGCCGGTTGGCCATCGGCAATGCAGCCGCCAGCGCCGCCTCGAATACGTACACGATGCCGAAGATGGCGTCGCAGGTCGATCACGTGGAGGGCACGCCGTTCGGCTCGCGCGGCGGCATGGCGGTGGTGCACATGTTTCCCGCCGACGGCGAGTATCGCTTCGACGTGAACTTCTTCCACGAGACCACAG
This sequence comes from uncultured Gemmatimonadota bacterium, assembly GCA_903900795.1. GTDB lineage: Bacteria > Gemmatimonadota > Gemmatimonadetes > Gemmatimonadales > Gemmatimonadaceae > Gemmatimonas. The sequence continues at coordinate 4,790 of CAIUOO010000308.1, forward strand.
GCGCCTTTGCCGGCGGCTTGGCTCGCGGCGAACAGATCGAGATTTCCGTGGACGGTGAGCGCGTGGCGCTGCTCGGCATCGACCGCTTCATGCATGCGTCCGACCCGAACGGTGTGGCCATGGGCAGTGAACGCGTGCGCGTCACGGCGGGCCCGCACAAGATTGCCGCCGCCTTCGTGCCGCCGGCGTTTCAGGGCGTCGTGCAGGATCTCATCAGCCCGCTCAAGTATTCGCTGAACAGCACGTCGAATGCGGTGGCGTATGGCTTCTCG
>CAIUOO010000309.1 GCA_903900795.1 uncultured Gemmatimonadota bacterium
ATGATTTTCATGAAATCGTCGACGCGCACCCGCGTGTCGTTCGAGGTCGGGGTCACCCAGCTGGGTGGTACCGCGCACTTTCTCTCGCCACGCGATGTCCAGCTGGGTCGTGGTGAGCCAATTGCCGATACGGCCCGGGTTCTCGACCGCTACGTGCACGGGATCATGATCCGGACCTTCGCGCACGCCGACGTGGAAACGTTGGCCGAGTACGCCAAGGTGCCCATCATCAATGGCCTCACCGATCTGTCCCACCCCTGTCAGATCCTGGCCGACGTCCTCACCATCCAGCAGCATCTTGGTGACATCCGCGGGAAGACGGTCGCGTGGATCGGTGACGGCAACAACATGGCCAACTCGTGGATTGAAGCGGCCGCGCATCTGGGCTTCACCCTGAAGCTGGCCTGCCCTGAGGGATACGATCCCGACCACGATTTCCTCCGCGCTGGCGTGGCATCGGGTCAAGTGCACCTGCTGCGCGATCCACGCGAGGCCGCGGCTCACGCCGACGTCGTGACCACCGACGTGTGGGCCTCCATGGGACAGGAGGAGGAGCAGGCGAAACGCGCGCTGGCCTTCGCCCTGTATCAGGTCGACGCCCCGCTCATGGCGCTCGCCGCACCGCACGCGATCTTCCTGCACTGCCTGCCGGCGCACCGCGGTGAAGAAGTCACGGCCGAGGTGCTCGACGGACCACAGAGCGTGGTCTGGGATGAGGCCGAGAACCGCCTGCATATCCAAAAAGCAATCATGGCCGCGCTGATGGGGAACGAAGCGCTCTAATCCGGAATTCACACGCTATGCCAATCGCCGAAGGAACACCCGCCCCCGACTTCACGCTGCCCACCGACGCGGGCGACGCGCTCACACTGTCGTCGCTCCGTGGTCAGTGGGTCGTGCTCTTTGCCTATCCGAAGGACGACACCTCCGGGTGCACCGTCGAAGCGTGCGAGTTCCGCGACGCGCTCCCGCAGTTCGATGCCTCGAAGGCCGTCATTCTCGGGATCAGTCCCGACTCGGTGAAGTCACACGTGAAGTTCAAGGCCAAGTTCGAACTCCCGTACACGCTGCTCGCCGACGAAGAGAAGACCGTATTGCAGGCGTATGACGTGTGGAAGGAGAAGTCCATGTACGGCAAGAAGTACATGGGAGTGGAGCGCACCACCTTCCTGATCGACCCGGCGGGACAGATCGCCAAGGTCTTTACCAAGGTGAAGCCTGCCGGTCACGCGGCCGAAGTCATGGCGGCGATCGCCTGAATTCTGCTGGAATGACTGCCAGCGTGGCAATCCGCTGGCACCTTCCTGCCAAATTGGTCATGTTATAGGGCGCGTCCGCTCCGGTCGCGTCCTGCTTCTTTTCCAGACATGACTGCTAACGCTCCCGGCCCGCTCAAGCGCACGCCACTCCACGACGTTCACGTCGCCCTTGGCGCGAAGATCGTCCCCTTCGCCGGCTACGAAATGCCGGTGCAGTATCCCACCGGCATCACCGCCGAGCACAACGCCGTGCGCACGGCGTGCGGCATGTTCGATGTGTCGCACATGGGTGAAGTGATCGTGCGCGGTCCGGATGCCATCCGGTTCGTGTCTTCGGTGACCAGCAACGACGTCGATGCGCTGGCCGTCGGACAGGTCCAATACTCCACGCTGCTGCGTGCCGACGGCACGATTGTCGATGATCTGCTCGTGTATCGGTTCGCCGATCATCTGATGCTGGTCATCAATGCCAGCAATCGCGACAAGGATCTCGCGCATCTGCAGGTGAACATCGCCGGATTCGATTGCACGATGACGGATATCTCCGACAGCATCGCGTTGCTGGCGGTACAGGGGCCGATGGCGCCTGGCATCGTGGCGTCGTTGTCGGATGTGCCGCTCGACGGCATCAAGTACTACTGGTTCACCGAAGGCAACGTGGCCGGCGTCCCGTGCATCATTTCTCGGACGGGCTATACGGGCGAACTCGGCTTCGAGTTGTACTTCGACGCGTCGCACGCCGTGGCCGTGTGGAACGCCGTGATGGCTGCTGGTGCGGTGACGCCGGCGGGCCTCGGCTGCCGCGATTCGCTGCGTCTCGAGGCTGGCATGTGCCTGTACGGCAACGAACTCGACGACCGCACCACGCCGATCGAAGCGGGGCTGAGCTGGTTGGTGAAGCTCGCCAAGAGCGAGCCGTTCCTGGGCAAGGAAGTGCTGGTCCGTCAGCACCAGGAAGGTACCGATCGCAAACTGGTCGGCTTCACGATCGACGAGCGCGCGATCCCGCGACACGGGCACGGCGTGGTCTATGGCGACGTCACCATTGGTGACGTGTGTAGCGGCTGCATGAGTCCATCGCTCGGCGTTCCGATTGGTACCTGCTATCTGCCCGCGGCGGCGGCAGTGGAAGGCACCACCTTCGAGATCGATATCCGTGGACGAAAGTTGCCGGCCCGTGTGGTGAAGTTGCCGTTTTACAAGCGGGCAGGGAAAGCGTGAGCGCGCGTCCGCGCCCCGCAGCCGTGCGGCGTGGTGGTGTGGATGACGGCGCGGCGAGCGTCGTGGCGATACTCATGACCGATGTCGAGCCGGCGGTGCGATTGAACGCCGCGCTCGAAGCGGCGGGCATTACGACGGTGACGAGCTCGCCGATGGATGATGTGCGCGGCGATCTTCGCCGGGCACGTCCCGACATTGTGGTGTTCACGGGCGCCCTGCTCGACGCGGCAAACATGTCGCTCGTGCGACAGTTGTTGTGGGATAACGTGGCCGTCCTCGGCTTCACCGACGTGTCCGATCCGCAGATGGTTGAGCGGTTGCGGGATGGCGGGTACGCCGAGGTGTGGGCGAAGCCGGTACGCATCGAGGATGTGGTGGACAGCGTGCAGCGGCGGCTCGAGCGTCAACGGCTGGCCGAGCTCACGGGACTCGTCGGTGAGTCGGCGGCGATTCGCGAGGTACTGGTGAAAGTCGAGCAGATTGCGCCCGTCACCAGCACGGTCCTCATCGAGGGCGAGAGCGGCACCGGCAAGGAACTCGTGGCGCGCGCGATTCATCGCCTGAGTCCGCGTCGCGGGAAGCCGTTCATTGCGGTGAACGTCGGTGCACTCACCGAAACGCTGCTCGAGAGCGAACTCTTCGGCCATGAGAAGGGTGCCTTCACCGGCGCGGCGGAGCGTCGACTGGGCCGCTTCGAATTGGCCGATACCGGTACGCTGTTTCTCGATGAGATCGGCGAGATCCCGTCGGCCACGCAGGTGAAGTTGCTGCGCGTGCTTGAAGAGCGTGAAGTCACACGGGTGGGCAGTGGCATGCCAATCCCGATCGACGTGCGCGTGGTGGCCGCCACGAACCGTCCGTTGCGCGAACATGTCGAAGACGGCGGCTTTCGCGCGGACCTGTTCTATCGGCTGAACGTGCTCGGGATCTATCTGCCGCCGCTGCGCGAACGTCGCGACGATATCCCGTTGCTCGTGCGGCGCTTCGTCACCGAGTTCGCGTCACTGCATGATCGCGCGTTTCACGGCATCTCGGCCGACGCGTTGGCGCTGTTGGTTGAGTACGGATGGCCCGGCAACGTGCGCGAGCTGCGCAATCTCGTGGAGAGCATGGTCGTCCTCGCTCACGGTCGGGAAATCGGCGCCGATGATATTCCTCGGACAATCCGCGACGGGGGCGGTCGTCGGTTGCTGCCCGTGCACGTCGGACCGATGGTGCGCGAGGGCGAGCGGGCGCAGGGGCGGGAGCTCGAGTTTATCGTGCGCTCGCTGGTCGAATTGAAGTTGCAGGTCGAGGAGTTGCGTCGTCGGATGGACGTGGAGAGCCGTGCGCCCGCACCAGGGTGGGTGGGCGACGTGCGGGCACCGTCTGCGGTGTCGGGGGCAGGGTCTGACGAGGTGATGCCGATGCCTGGCTTCGGGCTGATGCGTGGGATCGAGCCTCGGGAACTGGCCCCTCCGGCCACGGTGATCACGCTCGGGCCCGGGATGACGATGGCGGAAATCGAGCGGATGGCGATTCAGGCAGCGCTTCGCGATACGGGTGGGAATCGACGGAAGGCGGCCGATCTGCTGGGGATCGGCGAGCGCACGCTGTACCGGAAGCTTCGGGAGTACGAAGGGGAAGGCATCGAGGATGAGGGCGATGCGGTTGCCCCCCTCGACAAGACTTGAGGTGCGAGCCGGTACGTGCATGCCGGACAACGCCTTGTGAATTGTTGAGGCTTGCCCGAAATCGACTGCGATCACATATTAGCTCTTCAGAGAACCGATCACAGGTGTTTGGCATGCATCCGCCGCGGAGACAGTCCTGTCTATACCAGTCAATTTCGGCATGACGTTCCCTCAGACCCCCTCCGGCACGATTGCGGGGAGTGTGCTGCCTATTCGTCGGGCGGAGGAGCTGATTGCCACCCTCCCTGGTGTGCTGTCGGTGCGCATCGTGCCCAACGAGACGGGTGCGGTGGATGAGATCCACGTGCTGACCACCGATCTGGTCCTGCCGAAAAACACCGTTCGCAACATTGAGAGCGCGCTGATGGCGCAGCTCGGTCTTCGGGTCAACCACCGAAAGATCTCGATTGCGACGACCTTGGATGCCCCTCGGGCGGCCGACATGCCTGCCGCGACACCGGCTTCGGCCGGTCTGAGCTCAATGGATGGCGGCGCGTCGTCCGCGCCGACGCCGGTGCCCGCGCCCGCCGTTGCGGCGGCCGAACTTGTTGCCTCGGCGTCCGCCGGTGGTCAGATGGAAGGGGCCGTGCGTGCCCATTCGCCCATCGCGCCGATGGCTGATGCGGTCCCGGCCAGCCGTCGGGCGCTGATTTTTGAGGATGTCGAGGTTCGGCGGTCGCGTTCGCGCGGGGTGCTGTGCCGAGTCACGCTGAGCCGGGATGGACAGGAGTTTGTGGGCGAGTCCGAGGGTCAGGACAGCGAGCGATCGCGGATCGATCTGGCGGCACGCGCGACGATGTTGGCGATCATCGCCGCGTCGAAGGCCATGGCCGGCAGCGAACGTTCGCTGGCGCTGGAAGGTTCGACGCAATTCGATGCGTTTGATCGCGTATTCATTTTTGTCAGCGTCGCGGCGCGCGTAGGACGCGAGCCGGTGGTGCTGACCGGAAGCTGTGAAGTGCGTGAAAGTGCCGAAACGAGCGCGGTGCTCGCGGTACTGGATGCGACCAACCGTTGGATGCACCTCGATCGCTAGCAGAATTCGCAACGCGCTGACGGCTGGCGCTTCTTGTTACAACTACCCCCCATCGTCTGAACGAGACGACACCCAAAAACGTCCCCGTCAACCGTCTAGAGCGGAGCTGAGCGGGCAGGCCAAGCAGTAGGAGCGGAGCCAACCTCGTCAAGCATGTGGAGTCCCGAGCGGGACACACGTGACTACCCCGATGGGAGGTGACGTAAAGATGGAATTCGTGGCCCAGCTCGTGAACGCTATGTGGTCGTTCGTTTTGGCAGA
>CAIUOO010000310.1 GCA_903900795.1 uncultured Gemmatimonadota bacterium
GACGAGCGCATGCCGCATGATCGACTCATCTCGCTCATGGCCGACGGGGATGGCATCAAGTTCGCCCGTCGCATGGTATCGGGCGTGCGCGCGCGCGAGCTCGCCACCGAGGCGCGCGCCGTCGTCGAACACATCGAAGCGACCGAACGCGCCGTACGGGCGGCCGAGGAAGCCGCCCGTACGGCCGCCGCCAAGGCGGAGCGCGACGCGAAGCAGACCGAAGAAGACGAGGCGCGCCGCAAGTCGCGCCGCCCCAAGGCGGGGGCCACATGACGCGCGTCGTCGATGGGGTTCGCGAGCTACTCAGCGAGTTCAGCGGCGCCCTGAGCCCCGATACGTGGTCGATCTTCGGCATCAACTTCGCACATCCTGGGCTGCTGCTCCTGTTGCTGCTGCTGCCCCTCTGGTCATGGTGGCGCCGCCGCGCCGCGCCGCAGCGCGCCATCCCGTTCTCTCGCGCCGCCGTGCTCGCGCAGGGTCCGCAACCGTCGCTCACGTGGGTGCGCTGGTTGCCGTGGCTGCGGTTACTTGCGTTGGCCGGCTTTATCGTCGCGGCGGCACAGCCGCGCTCCGGCGCACGGGCGGAACGCGTTTCCAGTGACGGCATCGATATCGCCTTGGTCGTCGATATCTCGAGCTCCATGCTTGCCGAGGATTTCCAGCCGCAGAACCGCATCGAAGTCGCGAAAGAGAAAGTGAAGCGCTTCGTCGTCGGCCGGAAATCCGACCGCGTGGGTCTCGTGGCGTTCTCCGGCGAGGCGCTCACGCAGGTCCCGCTCACCACCGATTATCCGGTGGTGCTCACCGCCATCGATAATCTGCAGGTCGGCCAGCTCGAAGACGGCACCGCCATCGGTACCGCCATCGCCACCGCCGCCAATCGCCTGCGCACCGCGCCGGGCCGTTCACGCGTCATGGTGCTGCTCACCGACGGCGAGAATAATCGCGGCGCCATCGATCCGCGCACCGCCGCCCAGGCCGCCGGTGCCTTCGGCATTCGCATCTACGCCATAGGTGTCGGCAGCGAAGGCATGGCCGCCGTGCCGGTGGGCCGCGGACTCTTCGGGCTGCGCTATGAGAATCGGCCGGTGAAAATCGACGAGGCCCTGCTCACCGAGATCGCCACAAACACCGGCGGTCGCTACTTCCGCGCCAAGGACGCCGAGGCGCTGCAGAGCATCTACGAACAGATCGACGCCCTCGAGCGCTCGATCGTCGAGGCCCGCGCCTACATCCGCTATACCGAGCGGTTCCGCTGGCCGCTGCTGTTGGGGCTCGCCGCGCTGCTGGGCGAACTCGCGTTGCGCGCCCGGCGCGGCGTGCTGCCATGAACCTCGGCACCCTCCCACCGCTCATCTTCGACATGCCGTGGCTGCTGCTCGCGGCCGTCGGGCTTCCGGTCGTTGTCTGGTGGATGCGCTCTGTACGCACGCGGCAGCGTCGCGTGCGTCTCGCGCGGTACGCGGAGTCGTCGGCGCTGCGTCGTCTGGTCATGGTCACCGACCCCGATGAGCGGGGACGCACCGTGCGGCTCGTGTTCGTTGTGTTGCTGACGGGGCTCGCCCTTTCGGGTCCGCGGTGGGGACTCGCCCGGGGGGCGGTCAGTGCGCGTGGCATCGATATGGCGATCGCCATCGATGCGTCGCTCTCCATGATGGCGCCCGATGAGCGTCCCTCACGGCTCGAACGCGTGAAGCAGGAGGTGCGCCGGTTACGCGCCATGTCGCAGGCCGATCGTGTCGCCCTGATCGCCTTCGCTGGCCGCAGCTATATCCTGACGCCGCTCACCAGCGACGATGGGGCCATCGAACTCTTCCTCGACAATCTCGATCCGTCGGTGGTAGGGCAGGCGGGCAGCTCGATTGCCCGCGCAATACGCCAGGGCACCGAACTACTGCTCGCCAGTGACGGCAGTGCCGATCGCGCGCTCGTCCTCATGACCGACGGAGAAGTGTTCGAGCCGGCGGAAGATGTGAATGCCGCGGCCACCGAAGCGGGCCTCAAGGGCGTGAGCCTGGTGACCGTCGGGTTCGGCACCACACAGGGCAGTACGATTCCCATCCAGGACGGCTCCATCACGCGGGAGAAGCGCGACGACGACGGACAGATCGTGATCACGCGCTACGCGCCGGAACTGTTGGAGGCGGCCGCCAAAGCAGCCGGCGGCACCTTCATTCCCGCTGACGCCTCCGACAAGGCCACCCGCGTGCGGGGCGCTCTTCGCTCGCTGCGCACGGCGAAGCGCAAGGTTGACTCGCGTGAAGATCACGTGCCGCGATACCTCTGGCTGCTGCTCCCCGCGTTGGCACTGCTCGCCTACGATTCGTGGTTGCTCACCCGTCGTCGTTCCTCGAGCGGCGCGGCGTCCTCGCTGCCGCTCACGATGCCGCCGGTGGCGTTTTTCCTGCTGTTGGCCGCGCTCCCCGTCACGCTCATGTCGTGTAAGCAGGCGCCCGATCCGGCCGCTCTGTTTGCCGAAGGCAACGTGCAGGCGGCCATGGCCGGCTACCGCGCGCAGATTGCCGGCGGCGACACCACCGTCCGGACGCGCTACAACCTCGGCACCACGCTCATCGGCGCCGATTCACTCGTGGCGGCCGCCGAGCTGCTGGACATGGTGCGCCGCGAAGGCGATGGCGAAACACGCATGCGTGCCCGGTTCAACGCCGGCTACGCATCGCTCGTGATGGGTCGTGCACCGCAAAACCCCGAGGCCGAGGCGGCCTTCGCGTCCGCTCGTGCCGCGTACCGCGCGTTTCTCGGCGAGCGCCCAGCCGAGGCCGACGCCAAGTGGAACTACGAGCTCGCGCTCCGGAAGATGCCACCGCCGCAGGGCGGGGGCGGCGGCGGAGGTGACTCACAGAACGACAAGCAGGATGAGCAGCCGCAGAATCAAGGTGGCCTCGATCAAAAACAGGCGGAGGCGCTGCTCAACAGCGCCGCGCGTGAAGAGCGAGATGTGCAGGGACGCAAGCAGCGACAGGGACGGAAGCCGCCCGGAGGAAAGGACTGGTGAGGCTACCCCTGCGCTGGCATTCCCGGCTGCTCTATCGCGTCGCGCTGGTCGGCGGGCTGGCCACCCAAGCCGTCGCGGCCGTGCTGCACGCGCAGCCGTCACCGACCGCGATCCTCGATCGCCTGCAGGCGAACAGCACTCGACCGATCGACTTTCACGCGGCCACCTTTCCGGACACCGTGTACGTCGGGCAACAGGTCACCTATCAGGTGGCGGTCCTGCTCAGTGAGTCGGCACGCGCACGGCTGCGTCGAAACCCGGAGTTTCTGCCTCCTGAGTTGCGCGGCCTCCTTGCGTACGAACTCGGCACCCCGCGTCGTATCGCACCGCGCAGCTATGGCGGCGCTCCCTTCGAAGCCCACGTGTTCCAGCGCGCCCTGTTCGCCGTGGCGCCCGGCACGCTCATGGTCCCGGCACCGCAACTCAGTTACACGTTGCCGCAGTCGTCCAGCTACTTCAGTCGCGAGGAACGGTTCCTCGTGCGGGCCGAGAGTGCGCAGCTCGTCGTGAAGCCGCTCCCCGATGCCGGCCGACCGCAGGACTACACCGGCGCCGTCGGCGTCCTGCGCGCCTCGGTCAGCGTCGATTCTTCCATCGCGCGCGTCGGCGATCCGCTGGTGCTCACCATGCGCGTCGACGGCATCGGCAACGTAAAGCTGCTTCCGCGCCCGGTGCTCGAAGTGTCGTGGGCTTCGACCGTTCCGGGCACCGAGCGCGTCCGCGTGGACACCAGCGGCGCCTTCGTGCGCGGCTATAAGGAATTCGATTGGATTCTCACGCCGTCGCAGGCGGGGCGGGTCGAATTGCCGGCCCTGCGCTACAGCTACTTCAATCCGTATCGCGGCGCGTACGCCTATGCGGAAACGGCACCGAGCACGCTCACGGTCGACGATGGCACGCTGGCCACGGCGGCCGAGGGGGACAACGTCTCGGTGATACCGCTCCGCCTTTGGCGTGGCGCGTCCACCTCGTCGCTCGCCGAACAGCTGGCCACGTGGCGTGTACCGTTCATCGTCGTGCTGTTGTTGGC
>CAIUOO010000311.1 GCA_903900795.1 uncultured Gemmatimonadota bacterium
GACCGGCATGCAGACCCTCGACGTGCTCAAGTCGGCCACCTACCACTCGGCCCGCACGCTCGGCGAGCCGCTGCTCGGACTCGTGCGCCCCGGCTACAAGGCCGACCTGCTGCTGGTGGACGGCAATCCCGCGGTCAATCTCAAGTATCTGTACTCGTTCGGCGATCTCACGCTCGACAAGAGCGGCAGCATGATCCGCACCAACGGCATCGTGCACACGATCAAGGACGGCATCGTGCTCAACAACGCGAAGCTGATGGACGAAGTGGAGCGGATGGTGCAGGCATCACGCAAGCTCGCGCCCGCCAAGGACCCCGTGCGCGATCCGTTCCGGGTGGGCGCGCCGCCCGCCGACAAGCGCTGACTCTGGCAGCGCGGTCAGCGAATCCGCTGACCGCGCTGCATCACCAACTGCACACTGCGCAGCGTTTCAATCGACGTGAGCGGGTTGCCGCGCACCGCGATGATGTCGGCGGTCTTTCCCGGCGTGACCGTGCCCACGCGGTCCGATACGCCCATCGCGACGGACGGCCAGAAGGTGGCCGCGCGGATGGTTTCCATCGGGTCCATGCCGTAGCGGCGCACCCACGTGACCATTTCCTCGGGGGTGGCGTAGCCGTGGAAGTTGCCCGGCACGCCGGCGTCGGTGCCGATGAGCAATCGGGCGCCGCTCTCGCGTAGCTGCTGGAACTTGCGTTGCAACGTGGGGCCACGGTCGGCCACGAAGCGGTAGTACGACAGCGTGTCCAGCCCGCGCAGCGACTGTCGGATATCGCGGGCAATGGAGTCGGGCACGTACTGGTACCAGTGCGTGTCGTCCAGATATTCGTCGTCGTCGCGGCGCGTGGTGTAGTTGGTGTGCACGTCGATGGTGGGCGTCCAGAACAGCGGACCCTTGGCCCCCTGCGCCGTGCGTTCCTTCAGCGCCTGCATCACGTCGTCGGGATACGCGGGCGCCGTTTGCAGGCCCGTGTGCTCGAAATCGTCCACGCCGATCGCGAGTCCGCGCCGAATCTCCTCGGGGCGGTGCGCATGCGCCACCACCGGCAGCTTGTGCGCGTGCGCCTCGTCTACGATGGCGCGGATTTCGTCGGTGGTCATCTGATCCTGATCGATCAGCTTGATCACGTCCACGCCGGCATCGGCCAACCGCTTCACCTTCGCGCGCGCGTCGGCCACGCCGTCGATCCCCCACCGGAACTTCTCGGTGCCGGGATACGGCGCGTGCTGCAGGAACGGTCCCGAGGTGTAGATCGTGGATCCCTGCAGCTCTCCGCGGGCGATGCGCCGCTTCACGTCGAGCACCTCGTCCAGCGGTGCGCCCAGGTCACGCACACTCGTCACGCCGGCCATGAGGCTTTGCCGCGCCGCCGCCGGCATGATGCTGCGCCCCCATTCGCCCGGATACACGCTGTCCCAATGCGCGTAGTTGCCGTGCCCCACCAGCATCAGGTGCACATGCATGTCCCATAGCCCGGGGAGCAGGTGCATCCCCTCGGTGGAGATCACCGTCGCGCCGGCGGGCACCGCCAGCGAGCCCACGCGCCCCACGGCCACGATGGTGGTGCCGCGCACGAGGATCACACTGTTCGTGATCGGCGCGCCGCCGTTGCCGTCGATGAGCGTACCGCCCACCAGCGCGGTGGTGCTTTGCCGTGCGGCACCACCGACGGTTGCCCCCACCGCGCGCTGGGCGGTGAGCGGTGCAGGGGTCAAGCGGCCGGAGACCACCGCCGCACCGGCCAGCGCGGCGGCGAACAGGACGCGGCCGCGCTGGCGTGTCGTGGAGAAGTTCATGTGTAACGAGAGAGGGGAAACTCCAAGAGATCGGATACGGACTTACCGCAGAATCGCGCTCCAGATCAGCGGCCACGTGGCATTCGTCTGCGCGCGGTACTGCGGGCGGAAGCCATACAGCACCACGTGGCCCGTACCGACCGCGGCATCCACCATCGCCGCGCGGCCGTTCAGGCGGGCGGCGCCCAGCAGCCACCCCGACAGCAGCGGATCACCGGCGTTCTGATAGCGCAGCACCGCCGACGCCTTGGCGGCATCGGTGATCTCGAACGTTGGGCTGTCTTCAAACCACACCGCCGGCACCGGCGCCGTGTAGCTGCTGGCCAGCGGATGCGCGCGGTCGACGTCCACCGCGAACATCGAGCCGGGGGCGTAGAAGTCGGTGTTCTTCACCCCGTTCAGCACGTTCTTCACCGGCAGCTCCATCGTTTCGATGGCGTATTCGCTCGCTTCGTTGAAGGCCAGCAGCGTGCCGCCCTCGTTCACGAACGCCTTCAGCGCCGCCGCACCGGCCTCGCCGATACCGCCCCGCAGGGAGTCGGGATACGGGGCGCCCAGTCCGCGGCGCAACTGCGCCGGCGCCTGATCCGGCAGCAGAATCGCGTCGAACTTCGCCCGCAGTCCGCCGGCGCGAAGGTCGCGATCGTGCACCGTCGTGAACGGAATACGGTTCACGTCGAATACCCACCGCGTCCACCCTTCGTCCATCGACGCGCTGTAGCTCTGGTAAATCGCAATGCGCTTGCGGCTGGTGCCGCTCAACCCGGGCACGTTGTACGACGGCTCGGCCACCGGCTTCACAATCGCCCCCAGCTGCAGCGACGACGTCTTCACGGCCTGCACGTCCACCCCGAACAGCAGCGGCAGCGTGTGTGCGGTCACATCGTACGGGCGCTTCGGCGGGCCGCCGGGATACTCCGAGAGATTCGGATACGCCTGGCGCTCCAGCAGCGCCTTGGCATACGATCCGAAGGGCTGCGCCGTGGGTACCAGATAGCTTCCCGCCGGCTCGCTTTCGTGCACCACGATCTGGCCGTGCTGCAGCGTCCACAACAGGCGCTGCAACGCCGCCGGATCACGCTGCTGCTTGCTGATCACGTACATCGCCGGCACGTCGGTGGTCGTCCACGGATGATCGGCCGCCAAGGCACGCTCGCCAAGCGTGGCGTAGCTCTCGAGCCATGCGCCACGGTCACGCGCTGCCTGCACCAGCAGCGCCCAGCTCGCGCTCACTTGATACGACACGATGTCGCCGATGCCCCAGCGCCCGCCCGGCCAGACGCTCGGGAAGTTCCACGACGCGATCTTGGCATCGTAGCCGCGCCCCGTCCCGAGCAATTCAAACGGAATGTTGACGGCGGTGGCCAGCCGCGCACTCGCGGTTTCGGTGAGGATGCGCGCGCCGCGATGATTCAACGAGTACTGACGCGCCGGCGACCACTGATCGTACGACGCGTTGGTGGCGATGCCGGTTTTGCCGTCGGCCGTCATGCGCCACGCCATCGCCATGCCGAGGGCATTCGTGCTCGCCGTGAGCACGGGGTCGATGTTCGGCTCCAGCGGGTCCATGTACGGCGGAATGAAAATGCGTCCCGCGTTCGCCCCCTGCTGGTGCACGTCGTTCACGATCTGCGGGGTCCACGGCGTGTACAGCGAGTCTACCGTGTAGCGCGTTTCCTTCTGTGTGAAGGCGTACCAGTCGCGGTTGTTGTCGTGGCCGGTGTAGAAGTGATACAGCGCGGGCGGATTCGTACCCTCGGCCGGCGTATCCAGCGTGCTGCGGTACCAGTCGCCCACGATGTCCACGCCGTCGGGGTTCTGGCTCGGCACGAGCATGATGATCGTGTTCGCCAGAATCGACTTGGCTTCCGGCGTGTCCGCGCGGGCGAGTCGATCGGTGAGCACGAACGGCGTGAGAAAACCGCCCACTTCCGTGGAGTGAATGCTCGACGTGATCAGGATGACGTTCTTGCCCTGCGCGATCAGCGAGGCACGCGTAGCTGCGGTGCGCTGACGCGGATCCATCAATTGCTGCTGGATCTTCTGGTAGCGCGGCAGGTTGGCCAGCGTGGCCGAATCGGCAATGAACGCAACGATGAACGGCCGGCCGAGGGTCGTCTTGCCGAGGGTCCGCACGGACACGCGCGGACTGGCTTTGTCGACGGCGGCGAAGTAGTCGGTCACTTGCTTCCACGACGGCAGCTTGCGGTCGGCACCGGGCTCCCAGCCCAGCACGCTGGCCGGCGAGGGAAGGGTCCGGGCCGTGGATTGGGCGAGGCCGGGCGTCGCGGCACTGGCCAGCAGCAGGGCTGCGAGGGCGTACGAAACGAAGGAGCGGGACATACTCACACCTGGTGAAAGCCGGAGGGCACGCGCCGAACGCGTGTACGCAATGTGCAGCGCCGACGGCGCGTTGGGAAACATCCGTCGCGGCCCCAATCGCGCGCGCGAGGCCCGCGATGAGCGACCGGACGGCCCCCGTTACTCCAGCAGGTCGCGTGTCACCTCGGCCGGCGTGCGACACCCCGCCAGCGCGAGCGCGAGATCGCATTCGTCCTTCAGCAGCTGCATGACCTGTTGTGCTCCGTGCTGGCCGTTCGCGGCGAGTCCCCAGAGCACGGGGCGCCCGAGCAGCACCGCCTGCGCACCCAGGGCCATGGCCTTCAGCACGTCCGTGCCGCGCCGTATGCCGCCGTCCACCATGAGCACACCACGCCCCGCCATCGCATCGGCACACTCGGGCAGAGCGCGAGCCGTGGGGACTGCGGTGTCCAGTTGGCGACCGCCATGGTTGGACACGATCACGCCGGCCGCGCCATGCTCGACGGCCAGGAGCGCATCGTCACCGCGCACGATCCCTTTTACGAGAATCGGGAGGCTGGTGATCGACTGCAGCCACGCGAGGTCGCGCCACGAGATCGACGGATCCCAGTGTTGCTCAAAAAACTGCGCCAACGCCGACGCCGGAGACTGGGCAGCGTCGGGGCCGCCGGCGAGCGTGTCACGCAAGGCGACCCCGAGATTGGGCACGGCCAAGTCAGGGGGCAGACGGAAACCATTCAGGAGATCGCGCTCCCGCCGTCCGAGCAGTGGCGCGTCGACCGTGAGCACCAGCGCCGTGCACCCGGCGCGTTCGGCGCGTTGCACGAGCGCTGCCGTGACGCCGCGATCGCGGTAGATGTACAGCTGAAACCAGAGCGGTCCTGTAGTGCCCGCGCGTACCGCCTCGATGGTCCGGTTGGAGAGGGTGGACAGAATCATGCCCGCGCCGGTGGCCTGCGCCGCCTGGGCGGTCGCCACCTCCCCGTCGTCGTGGGCCAGCTGCTGAAAGGCCATGGGCGCCACGAACACGGGCCAGTCCACGGTGTGCCCGAGCACCGTGGTGCGCTGCGAGCGCGCGGACACATCGCGCAGCACCCGATAGCGGAGCGTCAGGTCGCTCCAGGCGGTGCGAGCCGCTCTCAGGAGAATTTCGTCGTTGGCCCCACCGGCGTAGTAGTCGTACACCATACGTGGGAGCACGGCGGCGGCAGCGGCCTCAAATTCGTGCAGATTGATGAGTGGCGTCGGAGAGGGCATGCTGGAAGATTGCTTCGGTCCAGCGATTGCGCACCCGTCCGTCCGATACAACCGTATTGCCCATCCTCCTCCCTCCGCCGGCATCCGATCATGCATCGAGTCCTGTACGCCATCCTGCTTGCCGGTGCGCCGGCGTTCCTCCACGCCCAGGCCCAGCCCGTGCCGGTCACGGCCGCCAAGCCCGGATGGAAGTGGTCGATGGACAGCGTGAACAGCGTGGTCAACGAAGTGCGTGCCGGACGTTCGCTCCAGCCGACCGCGTGGCCGAATGGCTCGCGCGTGGCGGTGCTGCTGTCGTTCGACGTGGATAACGAGACCATCGCGATTCGCTACGGCGAGCCTACCGTGGGCTCGTTGGCGGAAATGCAGTACGGCGCCCGCGTCGGACTCCCGCGCATTATGCGCCTGCTCGACCAGCATAAGATCCCGGCGTCGTTCTTCATTCCGTCGGTGAGTCTGGCGATCACGCCCACCATGGCCGATCTCATCAAGCAGAGCGGCCGACACGAGTTCGCGGTGCACGGTTGGATTCACGAGCTGAACATGACGCTTCCCGACTCGGCCGAACGGGCGTTGCTCACCAAAGCGGTGGCCGAACTCACGGCGCTCACCGGACAGAAGCCGACGGGTTACCGCGCGCCGAGCTGGAACTTCAGTCCGAACACGTTGTCCATTTTGCGCGATATGGGTTTCCGCTACGAGAGCTCGCTCATGGCCGACGACGCGCCCTACGAGTTGATGCAGCGCGGGCAGCCCACCGGGCTGGTGGAACTGCCGGTGCAGTGGATTCTCGACGACGCGCCGCTGTTCGACCCGCGCGGCGAACGCTACATGAATCCGCGTGACGTCGCGCGCGTGTGGATGGACGAGTTCGACAAGGCGTACGAGGAGGGCACGATGTTCGTGCTCACGTTGCATCCGCATGTTTCCGGGCACCGCTCGCGCATCGTCGCGCTCGAGCTGCTCATCGCGCATATCCAGGCGAAGGGGGCAGGGAAGGTGTGGTGGGCCACGCACGCCGAGGCGGCGGAGTATGTGCGCAAGACGGCCAAGCTCGGCGAACCGAGGGCGCGATAATGCGCATCATCATTGGCGCTGCGGTGTTCACGCTGCTGATCGGTGCCGCGCCGGCCGCGTTCGCGCAGCGCGTGGATTGGGCCAATACCAGTGGTGACCCGGGGGCCATGCGCTACGCGCCGGTAGCCGATATCGACCGCAATAATGTGGGTCGGCTCAAACTGGCGTGGCGGTGGAACACGGGTGAGCAGAGCGTGCGCGCCGGCGTGAACCAGAAGGCGGCACGTCCGGGTCTCTTTCAGGCCTCGCCCATCGTGCTCGGCGACACGATGTATGTGTCGACGCCGTACGCCGCGGTGGCCGCACTCGATGCGCGCACCGGTCGCGAACTGTGGAAGTTCGACCCCGGGATGTGGCGCACCGGGCAGCCGTCGAACGGCACCGGCTTCGTGCATCGTGGGGTGGCCACCTGGGCCTCGCCAACCGAGCGGCGCATCTTCATCAATGCGCGCTGGAAGCTGATCGCCCTCGATGCCACCACGGGCAAGCCCATTCCGTCGTTCGGCGTGAATGGCGAAATCGATCTCACCAAAGAGCTGCGTCGCGCCGTCAACCAGCTGCAGTACACGAACACCTCGCCGCCGGTGGTGTACGGCGATCTGGTGATCGTGGGGAACGGCGTGGGCGATCGCATCCGCTATCGCAACGATCCCCCCGGCGACGTGCAGGCCTTTAACGTGCACACCGGCAAGCGCGTGTGGAGCTTTCACACCGTGCCCGATTCCGGCGAAGTCGGATGGGATACGTGGGAAGATGGCTCGTACAAGTACATGGGCCACACCAACGTGTGGGCGCCGATGAGCCTCGACGCGTCACGCGGTCTGTTGTTTTTGCCGGTGTCGACGCCCACGAACGATTGGTACGGTGGTGATCGTAAGGGCGATAACCTGTTCGCCGAGTCGGTGGTCGCGCTCAATGCGACCACCGGCGAGCGCGTGTGGCACTATCAAATTGTGCATCACGGCTTGTGGGACTACGACCTCCCCGCGCCGCCGGTGCTCGCCACGATCACGTGGAACGGCACACCGCGCGATGTCGTCGCCGTGCCCTCGAAGACGGCGTGGATATACGTCTTCGATCGAGAAACCGGCGTGCCCATCTGGCCGATCGTCGAACGCCCGGTGCCCGCGAGTGATGTGCCCGGCGAGCGTGCCGCGCTCACGCAACCGATGCCGAGCAATCCCGCACCGTTCACGCGGCAAAGCGTGAGCGAGCAGGATCTCATCGATTTCACGCCGGAGCTCAAGCGTCGCGCCCTCGAGGTGTTCGCCAAGTACCGCAGCGGCCCCATTTTCACGCCGCCGTCGCTGCAGGGCACGATCGTGATGCCCGGCTCCATCGGTGGGGCGGGGTGGGGCAGCACGTCGTACGATCCCGAAACGCACACGCTGTACGTGAAGGGCACCGACAACCCGGTCGTGTATCGCGTGCAGAAGGGCGTGCCCAACGACTCCATCGGCTTCGAGTATACGGTCGACCTGGTGCGCAGCGGGCTCGGCGTGACTGCCGATCCCGATTCCGGGAAGGCCGATCATGCGCCCCCTGAACAGCTGCCGCTCATCAAGCCACCGTACGGAACGATGACCGCGATCGACCTCGATACCGGAAAGCGCCGTTGGCAGGTGACCCTCGGCGACACACCGGCGATCCGCAATCATCCACTGCTCAAGAACGTGAAGTTGCCGCCGCTCGGCGTGGCTGGCGCCGTTGGCGGCACCGTCACGAAGGGAGGGCTGATCTTCGCGACCGGTGGTGGATCCGTGCTGTACGCGCTCGACACCCGCGACGGTCGCGTGGTGTGGCAATTCGACCTCCCGGCTGGACGCGGTTACGCCAACCCGATTTCGTATCGTGGGGCGAACGGCGTGCAATACATCGTGCTGGCCACCGGTGGTGGTGACAACGCCGAGCTGCTGGCCTTTTCCCTCGACGGCACGCACTGATGCCGCTCCCCTTCTCACCTCCCTCTGGTGGACTTCCTATGCGTCGTTCTTGCGTGCCCCTCGTCGGTCTCGTTGCGGCCTTGATCGCCTCGTCGCAGGTTGGGGCGCAATCGCGCACCCCGATCTTCAATCCGGCCGCGCTCACCGCCCAGCAGCAGCTCTCGCGCGAGATTTACAAAGAGCTCGTCGAGATCAACACGGGGGTGGAAACGGGGAACATCACCACCGCCGCGATCGCGATGGCTGCGCGTTTCAAATCCGCCGGTATCCCGGAGGCGGACATTTTCGTGGGCGGGCCTCGCCCGGAAAAGCACAACGTGGTGGCGCGCATTCGCGGCAAAGGTGGCCCCAATGCGCCGAAGCCGCTGCTCCTGCTGGCGCACATCGATGTCGTTGAAGCCCTCAAGGCCGACTGGTCGCCCGACCTCGACCCCTTCGTGTTCACGGAGCGCGACGGCTACTACTACGGTCGCGGCACGGCCGACGACAAAGCCATGGCGTCGATCTTCGTGGCGAACGTGTATCGCATGAAGCGCGAGGGCTTTGTGCCCGATCGTGACATCATCATCGCGCTTACCGCCGATGAAGAGAGCGGACCGGCCAACGGCGTGGATTGGCTGCTCAAGAACCACAAGGAACTCGTGGACGCCGCGCTGGTCATCAACGAGGGTGGTGGCGGCACGCTGCGCGATGGCAAGCCGCTATTCAACAGCGTGCAGGCCACCGAGAAAATCACCACCAACTTCACGCTGCGCGTGACGAACAAGGGTGGACACTCCTCGGTGCCGCGTGACGACAACGCCATCACGTCGCTCGCTGATGCCCTCGCAAAAGTCGGGCGGTACAAGTTCGCCATTCAGCTCAACGAAGTGACCCGCGCCTTCTTTTCGCAGACGGCCGCGCTGGAAGAGCCCACGATGGGGAAGGGCATGACGGCGCTGGTCGCGAACCCGGCCGACCCGGCGGCCATTGCGGTGGTCACGGCCGATCCCAAGTACAACTCGATGCTGCGCACCACGTGCGTCGCGACCGAGCTCAAGGGCGGTCACGCCACCAACGCGTTGCCGCAGCTGGCTGAAGCCAATGTGAACTGCCGCGTGTATCCCACGCAGACCGCGCCGCAGGTGCAGGCCGAGCTGGCAAAGGCCATCGGCGACACGACCGTGCAGGTGATCATCCGGTCGCAGCGCCCGGCCTCGCCGCCGTCGGCCCTGCTGCCGGAGTTGATGCAAAACGTCGCGCGCATCACGAAAGACCTGTGGGGCGAAATGCCGATCATCCCCACCATGAGCACCGGTGCCACCGACTCGCGCTTCTTCCGTGCCCTCGGCGTGCCCGCCTTCGGCGTGTCGGGGCTGTTCTCCGATCCCACCGTCGATGCACGCGCGCACGGTCGCGACGAGCGGATGGGCATCAAGAGCTACTACGAAGGTCAGGAGTTTCTGTATCGCCTCACAAAGGCGCTGAGCACCAACGTGGTCGCGCAGTAATGCAGCCTTCGTGATTCGTTTCGACAGCCTGAGTGCCCGCTTTCGCGCCGACACCGGTCTCGGTGGGGGAGGGGCGGCGCTCGTGCTCACGCGTGGGCTCGAACGCATCGGCTGGCGCTCGGTGCGCGAGCCGACACCGGAAGTGCTGGCGAGTTATCTGGTCATGTTGCTCGATGCCTGCGTGCATGAACATCGTGACGTCGATGCGCTCGCACATGGCATTGCGGCCGTATTTCGCGATGCGGGACCCAACCTCGACGGTGGGCTGCCACCGGTCGAGGCGTATCTGCCCGCCGCCGAGGAATTGTTGCAGCATTATGTGAATAACGACCTCTCCGAACGCCCGACGCCGATCCCGTAAGGGATCGGCGTTGCTGGCGCGTCACGCCGACCCGGACTGCCCGCCGCACGTGGCGACGATTACGCGCCGGTATCCGGCTTTTGCGCGCGCACGAACGCGGCCATGAACTTGCCATCGATCTCGTCGAGATGTGCGCTCACGTCCACGCCGCTTTCGGCGAGAAATTGACGGGCGTCTTCACTGCGGTAGAAGCGGGTTGGTTCGACCGAGGCGTCAACAAAGCCGACCTCGGCCAGCAAGCGTGTGAACTCCGTCTCCTCGAGGGCACCCGCCACGCAGCCTACCCACAGCTCCATGCTGCGGCGCACCGCTGCGGGCACCTCGCCGCGAACCACCACGTCGCTGACCGCGAACCGTCCGCCCGGCTTCAGCACGCGAAACGCTTCGGCGAGCACGCGCCGCTTGTCACCCGACAGGTTGATCACGCAGTTCGAGATGATCACGTCCACGCTATTGTCGGGCAGTGGAATCGCCTCGATCTGCCCCTTCAGGAACTCGATGTTGGGAATTCCCGCCTCGGCCGCGTTCCGCCGGGCGAGCGCGAGCATGTCGTCGGTCATGTCGAGGCCGTACGCCTTGCCGGTGGGCCCAACGCGTCGTGCGGACAGGATCACGTCAATGCCACCGCCCGATCCCAGGTCAAGTACCACCTGTCCGGGCTCGAGCTGCGCCAGTGCGGTCGGATTACCACAGCCCAGCGACGCCAGCACCGCGGCGTCCGGCAGTTCATCCGTCTCGCCGCTCACATACAGATTCGACGTGATCGGATCCACTGAGCCGTTGAACTCGGTGCCGCCGCAGCACGAACTGGTTGGGCCACAGCAGGAGTCCGGCTCATTGATGTCGAGCACCCGGCGCGCGGCCGCACCGTACTTCTCGCGGACGATCTCCGTGATGTCGGCCGGCGCGGCAAGCGTGCGGGGGGTGATGCCGATCGGAGCGGTCATGTGGTTAGCCTCGAGGTAGGGGTGCAGGCATGGGACAACTGCACCAAGAAATCTTGATGCATGTGATCAAAAAAAGCGGCGTGGCTACCCACAGCAGCGGCCGAGAACGGTCGGCGTTCGTGAGCCGTGGGGGCGCGGCGAGGCCAACGCGTGCACGATATCGTGGGCCTCGGTCAGGGCATCGGGCACCAGCGTGTAGTACGACCAGCGCCCGTCCTTCCGGTCGGACACCAGTCCGGCCTCCTTGAGCACCTTCAGGTGAAAGGAGAGGCGCGACTGCGCGACGTCCAATGCCGCCTGCAAATCGCAGACGCACCGCTCGCCATCTCCCAGCATCTGGACCACCGCCAGCCGGGTCTCGTCGGACAGGGCGTGGAAAATGCTGGTGGCGCGGGATAGATCCAGCTGCACGGAGCTCATAAAATTGAATATATCAGAAAAAATTGATGGATCAAGGGCGGCCAGACGCAGCACTGTGGGGTATTTTGTTCCGTACGCTGATTCACCTCTTCCGACGACGATCGACTATGCGCACTACGAATCCCGTTCTGTCCCGTTTGGCCGACGCGGCACGTGCCACCGCCGCCGGTTCGCGCTCGGGTTCCATGACCACCGCCGGCGTGGCGGGCAAGGCCGCGATTCTGCTCGCGGTCGTGCTTTTCTCGGCCGCGGTCACTTGGCAGCAGTTTGCCACCGGCAACCTCGACCTGCTCATGCCCGCCATGCTACTGGGCGGCGTCGGCGGTTTCATCGTCGGCATGATCGCCAGCTTCAGGCCGCAGACGGCACCGTGGAGTGCGCCGATCTATGCGTCGCTACAGGGCATCTTTCTCGGTGCGATCTCGGCGCTGTACAACCTGCGCTTCGCCGGACTGCCGCAGCAGGCGGTGCTGCTCACCTTCGGCGTGGCCGGCTCGGTATTCCTGTTGTACCGCTTCGACATCTTGCGCGCCACCGAAGGGTTCAAGCGCATGATGCTGGCCGCGATGATCGGGATCGGCCTGTTCTATCTCGGCTCGATGCTGCTGTCGCTGTTCGGCGTCTCCATCGGATACTTCACCTCGTCCGGCCCGCTCGCGATTGGCATCAACCTCGCCATCGCCGGTGTCGCGGCGCTCAATCTCGTGCTCGACTTCGATCGCATCGAACAGGGCGTGCGGTCGGGAGCCCCCAAGCAGCTCGAGTGGTTCGCGGCGTTCGGACTCATGGTCACGTTGATCTGGCTCTACCTCGAACTCCTTCGTCTGCTCTCGCGCCTGCAGGGGCGCAAGTAAGCTGCGTCAAGCGCACCAAGAAGCCCCGATCGAGCAATGCTCGATCGGGGCTTTTTCGTGCGCGCTACTGAACGCGGAAGAGATAACTGAGCTTCATGAAGAACTGATCGCGCGTGCGCTCCAACCGCTCCGGTCCGGCAGGACGATTGGCCGCGAGCGCGTCACCGTAGCCCAGGTAGACCACGGTGCCCGGTGACGGCAGATACGACAGGAGCACGTCGATGCGGGCGCGGGTGCGTTCGAACGCGGCGGCGCGCGTGAGGGCGCCACTCGCGCTACGCAGGTAGATCGGCGCCTCGGTGCGCGTATCGTCGCGCAGCGAATCTTGTGTAACGACCGAGCGTTCGCCGATCACACGCACGAAGAACTGTCGCGTGACCTGATACTCGGTGCGTATACGAGGCGTATTGCGCGTGAGGACGCGCGTGCCGTCGCTGCGTCGGTCGAACGTGTCGTAGTTCCAGGTGGCCGCGACGCGCAGCTGTTCGGTGGGGCGCAGGTTCAGTGTGTTCTGGAGGCTGAAAATGCGCGCCGAGCTCCACTCCTGGAAGTTTTCGTCGTAGCCGACGATGCCGAAGCCGCTGTAGCTGAACCGACGGAACTCCGGCGTGCCGATCGAGAACACCCAGTCGCGATTCCCAATCTTGGGCGTGCCCGCGTACGCCACTGTGTCGATGCGTCCCGCGCTCCGCGGTTGCAGCATCACGTAGTTCGTGTACAACGACGGGTCGTACCCGAATACCTCGAGCAGCAGCTGCGTGCCGATCTGCCAGCCACCCTTGAGTCTCGTGTTCGCGCGCAGGTGCAGCTGACGGTCCTGTGAACCGTCGCCATTCACGAAACTGTCGTACTGATAGCGGCCCAGCATGTACAGCTCGGGGCTGAACAGCTCCACGAAGGCTTTGGGCTTGCCGTAGAAATTCCAGCGATGCGTGGCCGAGATGTTGGCAATGCCCGGCCGCGCGATGAATCCCGTCTGGGCGTCGAAGTCGGGGCTGATGCCGTTCAGCGCGTAACGCGCCACGAAGCGGCGACCGTTTCGAGACGCGCTTACGTCGAACAGGGGCGCGCGGCGCATGCCGGTATCGCTACTGGTAAAGCTGCTCGCGACCTGACCCTGCAGGTTGTAGACGCCACGCACGAGGCGGCCGTCCACGCCGACTACGCGGTTCCAGCGTTGGCCGTCAATCTTGTCGCTGTAGGCAATGCCCATGCGGCTTTGTGCGCCCAGATCGCGCTGCAGTCGTACGATGTTGTAGAGCGGCGAGTGAGTCTGGCTGAACGATGCGTCCTGGTTGTCGACCGCCGACAGCACGCCGATATCGAAGCCGCCGTACTTGCCTGTGAGCTTACTGGCCGCCACCGGCTGCGCGATGCGACGCGTGTAGATCAGCCGGTTCGGCGTCGTGAACTGCTCCTGACTTTCCAGAAAGAACGGACGACGCTCAGGAAAGAACACCGCCTGACGCGGATCGTAGGAGAACTGGGTCGCGTCCGCCTCGACCTGGGAGAAGTCGGGATTGGCCGTGCCGGCGACGGTGAGGTTGCTGGTGACGCCCCATCGCACGCTCCCCCCCAACTCCGGGCGGCCGCCGTTGTAGCCCCACGCGGCGTTCGTCGTGTTGCGTGTGCCGACTGCACTCGACGTGATGGTGGGAATCAGGTCGACGGTAATCCCGCGGCGCAGGTCGCGCAGGCCGGCTAGTACCCCGGACTGCGCGAGAAAGCTCGACGCGCCACGGAGGGCCGGCGTCCACGTCTCCTCGTGCCCGGTGATTTGCACGGTGCGGGCGACATTCAGCTGCCAGCGTTGTTCGTCGCCGGCGCGGTAGCGCAAGCTCTTGAACGGGATGGAGAGCTCCACCTGATAGCCGAAGTCGGTGAGCTGTCCTTTCGACCTCCACACGTAGTCGGGGGCAAGATCGGACGTCTCGCGCGACTTGGCGGAGGTACTGGTGAATCCACCCCCCAACACCGAGCCGGTTTCGGTGAGCACGCCATCGCTCTGAATGCCGAACGGATTCACCGCGAAGACCAGCGCTTGCCGGCTATCGCTGTACGTGCCGAGGAACAGTTGCACGTTGTCGTCGGCGGAGATTTTGTCGCGGTCGGCGAGCGTGGCCCGGACCGTGCCCGGCGCCGCGAAGGCGCGAATGGCGACGTGCAGTTCGGTCGCGGAATACCACACCAGCACCTCGGTGCTGTCCTGCGCCGCGATCCCATCGGCCGGGAAGAACTGCGAGAACCCCGTCAGCACCGCGGCGTCGGCCCACGCCGGTTCGTCCAACCGGCCGTCGACCACCGTCACCGCGTCGCGACGCGGGGTGGTCACCGTGAGTTGCCCCCGGCGTCCGTGGAATACGGCCCCGGCGTGACGCGACCCACCGGCTGCGCTGTTTGTCATCGTGGGGGCCCCGGTGGCCGGCGCCCCGGAAGCCGGAGCGCCCGCCAAAGGCGGCGGCGGAGGCACCGGCTGCACGACCTGCAACAGGACGGCGAATAAGTATGACGTTGGCACGTTGAGCGGTGCGGAATCGGTGGCGAGTAGAGCAGGAAGTTCTGACCCGTCTGGCTTTTGCTGCGATGCAGGAAAATAGCACCTCCGAACTGCGTTGGGTGCCGTGGCGTTCGGTGTTGCTCGAGTCGCATAGTTATGCAACCGATTGTATCCTTTACGCGTTGGACACCCGTTGGATACCGTTTTGATACCGCTGTACCGACCGTAGGACCACGGCGACCGCGTGATCGGCGACTGCGTGATCGGCGACCGCCCGCTGCCGCTTCAGTGCTTTCCCACCCTCGAGGAGAACCGCTCATGCAACACCCTTGGCGTGCCCTGCTGGTACTGGCAGGCACGATCGCGGTCGCCGTTCCGCAAGCCCGCGCGCAAAGCGGGCCCGGAACACTATCCGTCCGTGTGACTGACGCGGCGAACCAGCGCCCCGTCGAAGCTGCGCGTGTGTTTCTGGTCGGTACCACCTTCGCCGGTGCCACCGGCGTCGACGGCCGCCTGTCGCTGCGCGGCATTCCTGCCGCCGAGTACACCATTCGCGTGCTGCGTGTCGGCTATACCGAGCAGACGAAGCGCGTACCGATCGCGGCCGGTCAGACGGTCACCCTCGAGTTCGCGATGACCACGGCGGCCGTCAACCTCGCGGCCGTCGTCACCACGGCCACCGGCGAACAGCGCCGCGTGGAAATCGGTAACGCCACCGCCAACATCGACGCCACCAAGGTGCTGCAGGCGGCACCCGTGTCGAACCTCAGCGATCTCCTCAACTCGCGCGCCCCCGGCGTGACCGTAACCAGCGGCTCGCAGACCGGCACCGGCTCGCGTATCCGCGTGCGCGGTATGAACTCGGTCAGCTTGTCCAACGAGCCGATCTGGATCATTGACGGGATTCGCATGACCAGCAACAACGCGGACTTCAACACCGCCACGGGTAGCGGTGGCACGACCGGCGGTAACAACGCCAGCCGCGTCGGCGACCTCAACCCGGAAGAGATCGAGAACATCGAAATCGTGAAGGGACCGTCGGCCGCCACGCTGTACGGCACCGACGCCGCCAACGGCGTGATCCTGGTCACGACCAAGAAGGGTCGTGCCGGCGCCGCCCGCTGGAACGTGTACGGCGAAGGCGGAGCCATCACCGACCGGAACTACTATCCCGACGCGTTCAGCCTGTTCGCGAAGACGGGAACCGCCACGACGTCGTCGCGCACCAACGGCTGCAGCCTGCAGACGGTCGGCACCGGCGTGTGTAAGGCGGACTCCACCGTGTCGCTCAACATCTTCAACGAGAAGGACCTCACGCCGATCGGCACGGGCGCGCGCCGTCAGATTGGCGCGCAGGTGTCGGGTGGTACCGAAGCGGTCCGCTATTTCTTCTCGGCCGAAGATGAAAAGGAAACCGGCTCCCTCTCGCTGCCGCAATTCGAGCGCGACCGGTTCGCCGCGTCGAACCTCCCGCTGCAACCGTGGACGAGCCGTCCCAACGTGATGGCGCGCAAGTCGCTCCGCATGAACCTGAATTCGGCGCTCTCGCCGAAGCTCGACCTCGCCGTCGCGACGAACTTCATCAACATCGCGCAGCGCTACTCGCTCGAATCGAACGCCACCGCCGGTCTCGGCTCGCACCTGTTCGGCGGTCCGGGCACGCGCGACAACGGCACGGTCTCCGGCCTCGGCACGCCGCTGTTGGGCTACCGCGCCTGGACCCCCGGCTACATGTGGCAGGAAAAGACCAGCCA
>CAIUOO010000312.1 GCA_903900795.1 uncultured Gemmatimonadota bacterium
CACATCCTGCTCGTGCCCCCTACCACGCCGGCCGCCGTGCGCCCCACCACCCGCGCCACGAAGGCCATCAAGATCACCACGCGTCGACGCGCCGCGTAGCCCTCGCGCGTTATCTTCCACCCAGATCGAATTCACACACTTCGCTGCACTTGACCTCTCGTCATGCGCGCGATGCGCGTCGTTCCTCACACCCACGTGGCACTCGAATGATTCGTGCGTTGGCCGTCGTGCTCTTCGCCGTCGCATGCGTTGGTTGCCACGAACCGAATGCGCGCGGTTCGACGCTGAAGGTGTCGTACTACGCGCAGGATTCTGCGTTTGCGAGTGCGGAGCCGTTACGTGTGTCGGTTGGCTCCGGCCAGCAGCTCCGAAGCCTGCGCGGCATTGAAATGGCGCCGTACCATCCGTTTTTCGTGTCGGGCGACATGCCGCTGGATAGCGGTGCCACGTGGCCGATCAGCGTGGTGATGCTCGGAGCGAACGCCGATACGGCGGCGACCGCACAGCTCAGCCTCGGTCCCGTGCAGCCAGCCATGTCGTACACGCTGGGCGTGATTGCCGGCGGCCGTCATCCGTCGGGTGCCGCGTCCCGGTGCGGGGCACAGGTCGCGGTGCCGATGCGACGGCCGGGCGGGGCACGCTCGGGTGACTCACTCTACGTGAGCATCAGTGGGATGCGCGGCGGAGTCGAATGTTGAACGCGACCGAGCGCTGACGTCAGTTGTCCGTCGTGAGCCACAGCTCCGACAGCGCGACATCCGCGCGGAACGCCGTCTTCGCCGCCACAATGCCGATACGCACGATGCGGCGCACATCCAGTGGCGTGGCGATCGACACCGGCGTGAACGCGCCCCAGTCGAGTACCACGAGGGACCATTCGCCGGACACCGGCAGCGGTGCGCCGTAGTACTGCCACGGCGCGCGCGTATCAGCGGTGCGCAGATGCACGAAGTACGACCCCGGTGTGCCGCGCACGCTGAGGGCGACGCCGCGAAACGCGCGCGCGTCGACGCCGCTCCCCGGCGGATCGCCGAGCGAGCAGGCCGCCTGGATGAATCCGCCGTTCTGCTCGAGCGACACGCTGCCGGTGAGATGCAGCGCGTGGCGACCGTGTACCGTCGCCATCGTCCCTTTCGCGACACTCACGCCACCCATGACGCGATCGGAAAACACCGACCACTGACGCGCCAACGACGCCGGCCCCGCGTCGAAGTCGTCGAGACGTCGTGGAGCCGGTGTGATGCCGTCGCTCACTTCGGCGTACGCGCCTTCCAGAGGGCCAGCAGCGCGGCCTCACGCTCCGGCGTAAACCCCGTCTTGATGGCGGTCTGACGTTCGGCCGGCAGCGTGCGCCACCATGCGAGGGTATCGCGCGCGGTGTCTTCCATCGGGCGCACCGTGAGCCCCGCCTTGAGTTCGGGCGTGATGTCGATGCGGGCAAAGCCGGCCGTGCGACCGCGCATCACCTGAAACACCGGCAACTCTTTGCCATACGGATTGGCACCGTTCGCGCGCAGGAAGTCGGCATCCACCCATGTGTACGTGGGATTGCCGCCGACGCCCTTCTGAATGCGCGACACGAACTCCGTGAACGGCATCCCCATTTGCGGGCCGACGCCGTTGAACACGCCGTACGTGCGGTTCTCGACCAGCGTGATGCAGAACTTCACGAGATCGCGCGCGTCGATAATCTGCACGTGATCGGTGCCATCACCCGGCACCAGCACCTCACCGCCGCGCGCGATGCGCACCGGCCAGTTCGTGAAGCGGTCGGTGTCGTCTTCGGGGCCAACGATGAGCCCCGGACGCACCACCGTGACGCGACCCGGCATCGCGGCATGGGCCGCCTTCTCGGCGTACGCCTTGGCGTGGCCATAGCTGAGCGGCTTGCCCGCTTCGATCGGCGAATTCTCGAGCGTGAGCACCGGCGCCTCGATCGACATCGGTACGCGGCTCAGATCCTGGTACACCGAGCGCGTGGAGATGAACAGATACTGATCGACGTTGTCGCGCAGCAGCTCGGCCGAGAGCTTCACCCAGTCGGGGGCGCTGGCCAGCGACGCCGACTCGTCGATCACGGCGTCCCACTTCCGACCCTTGAGCGCGCTGAGGTCGTTGGCGCGATCACCGGCAAGTTCTTCGACATCCTTGCCGAACATGCCCGGCGCGCTCTTGCCACGATTGAAGATCGTGACCTGATGCCCGCGCTTGAGCGCTTCGCGCACATCGTGCGGTCCCACGAAGCCCGTACCGCCAAGAATCAGGATCTTCTTGGCCGCGCGTGCGGGCACGAGCACGCGCGGATCGAAGGCGGACACGGCGCCCAACGCAGCAAGACCGGTGCCGATGAATTCACGACGGCTGTACATGATGCGTTGGGTTTGAGAGAACAGCAGGAACTACGTGAATCAGGCGAGCTCGAAGCGGTCGAGGTTCATCACCTTGGTCCAGGCCGCCACGAAGTCGTGCACGAACGTCTCCTTTGCATCGTCCTGCGCATACACCTCGGAGAGCGCGCGAAGCTGCGAGTTGGAGCCGAAGATAAGGTCCACACGCGTGGCCGTCCACTTTACGTCACCCGTGGTGCGGTCACGCCCTTCAAAGACCTCCTTCGAATCGGCGATCGGCTTCCACGTGGTGCCGATGTCGAGCAGGTTCACGAAGAAATCGGTGCTGAGGGTCTCGGGGCGATCGGTGAACACGCCGTGCTTGGCCTGTCCGACATTCGCGTTCAGCACACGCAAGCCGCCAACCAGAACCGTCATTTCGGGCGCCGAGAGCGTGAGGAGCTGGGCCTTGTCGACCAGCATCTCTTCCGCGGTGACCGTAAACGCGGCTTTCTGGTAGTTGCGGAAACCGTCGGCCTGCGGCTCGAGCATGGCGTACGAATGCGCGTCGGTGTGCGCCGACGTGGCGTCCATGCGGCCGGGCGTGAACGGCACGGTGACCGGCGTACCCGCCTTTGCCGCGGCCGCCTCAATGGCCGCGTTGCCACCAAGCACGATCAGGTCGGCCATCGACACCTTCTTGCCGCCCGTCTGCGCGGCGTTGAACTGCTGCTGAATGCGCTCGAAGATCTCGAGCGCGCGCGCGAGCTTCGCCGGCTGATTCACTTCCCACTGCTTGGCCGGCGCGAGACGGATGCGTGCGCCGTTGGCCCCACCACGCTTGTCCGAGCCGCGGAAGGTGGAGGCCGATGCCCACGCGGTGTTCACGAGCTGTCCGATGGACAGCCCCGAGGCGAGGATCGTGCTCTTGAGCGCCGCGATGTCGTGGGCGTCGATCAACGCATGGTCCACGGCGGGGATGGGATCCTGCCAGATCAGCGATTCGTTCGGCACGAGCGCGCCGAGGTAGCGCGTGCTCGGGCCCATGTCGCGGTGCGTGAGCTTGAACCACGCGCGCGCAAAGGCGTCGGCGAACTCGTTGAAGTTGTCGCGATAGCGCGTGGAGATCGCGAGGTAGGCCGGATCCGTGCGCAGCGCCATGTCGGCGGTGGACATCATCGGCGCATGGCGCTTGGTCGGATCGTGCGCGTCAACCACCGTGGTCGCGGCGGCGGGGTCGGTCGGTGTCCACTGCTGCGCGCCGGCCGGGCTCTTGGTGAGCTGCCACTCGTAGCCGAGCAGGGTCTGGAAGTAGCCGCCGTCCCACGTGGTGGGGTTGGGCTTCCAGGCGCCTTCGAGGCCGCTGGTGATCGTGTCGCCGCCCTTGCCGGTGCCGAAGGTGTTCGCCCAGCCCAGGCCCTGCAGTTCGATGCTGGCGCCTTCCGGCTCCGGGCCCACGTGGGCGGTGTCACCGGCGCCGTGCGCCTTGCCGAAGGTGTGTCCACCGGCCACCAGGGCCACCGTCTCTTCGTCGTTCATCGCCATGCGGGCGAAGGTCTCGCGGATATCGCGGGCCGACGCCATCGGATCCGGCGTGCCGTTCGGGCCTTCCGGGTTCACGTAGATGAGCCCCATCTGCACGGCCGCCAGCGGGTGCTCGAGTTCACGGTCGCCCTGATAGCGCTTGTCGCCCAGCCACTCGGCCTCGGCACCCCAGTAGATGTCCTGCTCGGGCTCGTACACGTCTTCGCGGCCGAAGGCGAAGCCGAAGGGTTTGAATCCCATGGATTCCATGCCGCAGTCGCTGGCAAAGATCATGAGGTCGGCCCACGAGAGCGCGTTCCCGTACTTCTGCTTGATGGGCCACAACAGGCGACGGGCCTTGTCGAGATTGCCGTTGTCGGGCCAGCTGTTCAGCGGCGCGAAGCGCTGCGTGCCCGACGACGAGCCACCGCGGCCGTCGGCCGTGCGGTAGGTGCCGGCGCTGTGCCACGCCATACGCACAAAGAACGGACCGTAATGCCCGTAGTCCGCCGGCCACCAGTCCTGCGAGTTGGTCATGAGCGCGAACAGGTCCTGCTTAAGCGCCGCAACGTCGAGCGACTTGAACGACTCGGAGTACTTGAACGTCGCGCCGAGCGGATTGGAGCGGGGCGAATGCTGGTGCAGGATGCCCAGATTCAGCGAATTGGGCCACCAGTCGCGGTTCGAGCGGCCGCCGACCGTCGTGACTTGTGGGGCCGACGCGCCATGCATGACCGGGCACTTCGCGCCGGTCCCTGAATTCCCTTCCATATTGTGCTCCGATCGTGGCTACGGGTCGTGAACGGCTCGTGAACGGCTCGGTCGACGACCGAGGGTCTCGCTTTCTGTGGTGCAATACGGGGAAAATTACGGGGCTCTGCTATAG
Source organism: uncultured Gemmatimonadota bacterium (assembly GCA_903900795.1). Lineage (GTDB taxonomy): Bacteria > Gemmatimonadota > Gemmatimonadetes > Gemmatimonadales > Gemmatimonadaceae > Gemmatimonas. Next base: position 4,738 of record CAIUOO010000312.1, read on the forward strand.
CCCGCAATCGGGTAAACGCTATACAAGCCATAGCCGAGCGTTATACTTCGGAATGGATACGACACTGCTGAGGGCGTTTGTGGAGACCGCCGACGCCGGATCGCTGAGCCGGGCGGCGCGGCATCTGGCGCTGTCGCAGCCGTCGCTCACGGGGCAGATCCAGCGGCTCGAGGTACATCTCGGGGTGCCGCTGTTCGAGCGGCACGGGCGTGGCGTCACGCTGACCGAGGCGGGACGCGCGCTATATCCGCGAGCGCGGCGCATTCTGGACGACGTGCGGGACACCGAAGACGTCATTCGTCGCGAGGGCGCGGACGGGGCGGGGACGCTGAGCGTGGGGGCGATTCCCACGGTGGCGCCCTACGTGTTGCCGGCCGCGGTGCAGCGGTTACGCGCGCGTCACACGGCCATGCGGGTGGAGCTGCGCGAGGACTACAGCGCGGTGCTGGCGAAGCTGCTGCTGGACGGTGCGCTCGATGTGGTGATTGCGGCGTTGCCGTACGCCTTCGAGCACCTCGATACCGAGCTGCTCGGCACCGACGCCCTGGTGGTCGCCGTGCCGGCCACGCACGCGGCGGCGCGGGCGGGGCGCATTTCGCTGGCGCAGCTGCGCGATGCGCCTGCGGTGACGCTGGACCCCGCGCACTGCCTCGGCGAACAGGTGGCGGGGTTCTGCTCGAGCCGGCAGGTGTCGCCGAGTGTGGTGTGCCGCAGCGCGCAGCTGGCGACGGTGCTGGAGCTGGTGGGGGCGGGTGTGGGTATTTCCATCGTGCCGGCGATGGCCGCGGTGCGGCACAACACACCGCAGTGTGCGTACGTGCCACTGACCGATCACGTGTTGCAGCGCGAGATCGTGGCGGTGTGGCGACGCGGGGCGGTGCAGTCGGCGCAGGCGCGCGCGTTTGTGGAATGCGTGAGGGACGTGGTGCGAGTGGGGTAATGATTCAGTGGTCAGTGGACCGGCGTCTGGCGTCTGACTGGGTATAGCGGTCGGAATTCAGCAACCACAGTCCACAGTACCGAGCGGGTTTCGTGGCGCTGGCGATCCTCGAGACCAGCGCGCGAAGCAGCGATCCCGCGCGCGCGTCGGCTCGCATTGCGTTCCGCCGCACCGCCGGACGGCACCACGAAATGGCTCGGCACTGTGCACTGTCTCTGCTGAATTCCGACCGCTATACCCAGTCAGACGCCAGACGCCTGACCACTGATCACTGAGTCGCGCGTTTCCGCTGTTGTGCGCGCTGTTCGCTCACTGCTGTCGCCGCACGCGTCGGAGTTCCTCGAGCACCTGAATGTCGGCGAGGTCCTGCAGCCTCCCCGTGCGCTTCGACGCAATCAGCGCGTCAATCGAGACGGTAGGAACCGGCACGCCGTCGATGATGAACACCGCCAGGTTTCGTTCGGCGTCGGACCATCGCAGGTTCCCGGCTCGCGTGAGGATGTCGACGATCGGCGTGTCGCCGATCATGGTGACGACACGCGAGATGATGTCGGACGCTGAGAGTTCCGACGCCACACCGAAGGGCAGCGCACTCAGTGCCCGCAACACGCGCTCGGCGTTCTCGAGTGTCGGGTCGATCAGAATGTCGATGTCACGCGTCGCGCGGGTTGTGCCCCAGAGCTGCATCGCGATCGCCCCCACCACGAGATAGCGCGCGCGTTCGCGGTTCAGCAGGAGGCAGACCTCTGCCAACTGGCTGCGCGGCAGCGTCATGGCGATGTGCCGCCGGTGCGCTGCCACGCCATGAACTCGTCGAACGAGGCGAATCGTTGCGGCTCCCCGGCTGCGTCGGTGATGCGCGACGTCGCCTCCGCCTGTCCGACGCGCTGGTCCGCCGTCAGCGTCAAATCACGGTGGAGTTGGGCGCGCCGTGAGTCGCCCAGGTCGTGTGGCGCGCGTTCCTGGTCGACCGAGGCGGCGTAGCGGCGGACGGCCTCGGCGACGATCCAGCTGCGCGACCGGTCCTGCTGCTTGGCCATGCGATCGGCTGCAGCCAGATCCGCCGCGGGCAGCGTGATGGCGATACGGGCGTAAGGGCCATTGGATGACATAGTGATTCATACTCAGTATTACTTTTTGCTGCTACCGTGAAAAACCGTGTTCGGATGCCGCGGCGATGCGATGCAGTCGCTCGGGGTCATGATTCAGTTGTCAGTGGACAGGCGTCTGGCGTCTGACTGCTTATAGTGGTCAGAATTGAGCAGCTACAGTGCGCAGTGCCGAGCTATTTGGTGGTGCCATGCGACGGTGCGGCGGAACGCAATGCGAACGGCGCGCGCGAGGGGATCGCTGCTTCGCGCGCTGAATTCACGGATCGCCAGCGCCACGAAACCCGCTCGGCACTGTGGACTGTGGTTGCTGAATTCCGACCGCTATACCCAGTCAGACGCCAGGCGCCTGTCCACTGACCACTGAGCACTGAGTCGCGCGTTTCCGCTGTTGTGCGCGCCGTCCCGTGCGATCAGAACGCGTACCGCACTCCTGCCTGAATCTGTCGCGGATCGCCTAGCCCGCTGCGAATCGTGCCGTCGAAGTTGAACAGCAGGGATCCAAAAGCAGGGTCGCGGAAGTTGTTGCGGCCGAGCACGTTGAATACTTCGAGCGTAGGCTCGAGGCGCTGTCCACCCTTGAAATTGAGCGGACGCGTCAGCTTGAGGTCCCACGTGGCGAACTCGTTGCCGCGGCGCAGGGTGTTGCGGTTCAGGATCGTGCCATTCGCGCAGACGCGATCGCTCGCGGCAGCCGCGCGCTTTCCGCTGGGTCGATTGTTCTCGCACTTCTCGCTTATCGGCTGTGCCGACGTGTAGCTGACCCGATTGCTCAGCAGAAACGCCCCGGGTAACCGCGAGATCGTGAACAAGTTGAGACGGTGACGTTGATCGCGATCGCTGTAGCTGAACTCCCGGTCCAAGCGGCTTGCGTTCGCGTAGCGGAACACAAACGGGTCGCGCTCGTTGTCGTCGTCCGATTTGTCCGACGCGAGCGTGTAGTTGAAATCGAACTGCAGCGCCGTGCCGGTCCGACGTGCCAGACCGATCGTGAGGCCGTGGTATTCACTGCGGGCGCTGCTTTCCACCGTGGTGAGGTCGCCGATCCCGTTGTCGTTCGGCAGTCCGGTGGAAAACGGTGCACCGAACACCGCATCGTTGCGGTTCACGAAACGCGTGAGTCGATCCGACTTGGCAAAAGTATACGAGGCCGAGGCGACCAGCCCCTGCGGACCGAACGCCCGTTCATAGGCGGTCGACGCGCTGAAGGTGCGTGGGTTCCGGAAGTCCTGGTCGACCACGAAGATGCCCGGCTGGAATGGCACACTGTTGGCCGCGGGGGCAGGCAACAGCTCGTCGATGCGCGGTGGACGGCCAAGGGCGCCGGTGAGGGCGCTGTTCCGGAAGATCGTCTGACCGATGGATCCGTTGTTGTTGCGGACCGCCGCGAAGTTGAGTGCGGCCACGCGCGCGTTGTACACGCCGGCCGAGGCACGCAACACTTCCCGCCCGTCACCAGCCCGATCCCAGGCCACGCCGAACCGCGGCTGGAACATCGTGAGGTCGGACGGAATGGTGCCATCCGAAGGAAACGTGTAGCTCCCGTTTGCATTGGTGACCGTCTTGCCGATGAAGGGCGCGAAGAACACCTGACTCGGGTCGGTCAGCACGCTGGGCTGCTGCTGTGCTTCCCACCGCACCCCGTAATTCACCGTGAGGTTGGGTGTGGGCTTCCACGTGTCCTGCAGGAAAACGGCCATGTCCACTTGCGCGAGCGATTGCGTCCCCGATTGCTCCACGGTGCGTCCGCCCACGCCGGCCTGCTGCAGATACAGCAACACGGGCCCGCTGATGGTGCTCCCGGCCGGACATGCCCCGGTGATGTTCGACGTGCCGTTGGAGCATTGCACGTAGCTATTGCCCTGCCGCGCGTAATTGATGAATCCCGAGACGCTGTTGAAGATGAATCGACCGTTCGCAAAGCCCACGAATGTTTGTGTCGAGTTCACGAGATTCACCTCGGCGCCGGCCTTGACGAGGTGATTGCCACGCACCGCGCTCACGTTGTCGAGCAGCTGGATGCGGGTGTCGTAATACTCCACGGGAACGAAGAAAGGGCGCCCCACACGGTACGCACTCCCGAAGTCCATGGCGATATCGGGGAAGTCGCGACCATCGGGTAGCGTGGGCGCATCGTAATCGCGCGGCCGGTCCTCACGCGACAGCTGAACGCGCAATTCGTTCGACAGTGTGTTGGTCAGCTGGCTCATCAACGACCCGCTCAGGGCATGGCTGAAGCTGCGCTCGATGGCGTTAGCGCTCGCTCCCCACGTGTCGACGTCGAACGTTCCGTTGACCTGACGGCTGTTGGTGAAGTTGTACTTGGTTGACAGGAAATTCCGGTCGTTCAATCGCACATCGACCTTGGCCAGGAACACCTGCGCGTCGTTGGTGCGGTCGATCGGCGCAAAGTCGTTCGCGAGCGCGCCGCCGAACGCCGTGCTCAAAAATGTGGTGAGGCTGTCGAACGCGGCATTGCGCGCCCGGTTCTGCTGCTTTGTTTCGGTAAACGACTGTTGGTCGTAGGCGGCGAAGAAGAAGGCTTTGTCGCGAACGATAGGTCCGCCCAGCGTGAATCCGAGCTGGTGCTGTCGAAAATCAGGATTGAGCGTGACGCCATTGCCCTTCAGATCTCCTGACAACGCACCGTTCTTGCCGAAATAGTGTGCAGTGCCCTTGAGGGTATTGGTGCCACTCTTGGTCACCACGTTCACGAATCCGCCGGCCGAGCGCCCGAACTCCGCGTTGGCGCCCTGGCTGGTGACCACGAGCTCCTGCACCGCATCGAGATTGAAGGTGAACGGTGGGCGTTGTCCGCCGCGCTGCTCTCCGAAGAACGGATTGTTGAAGTCGGCTCCGTCCACGCTGACGTTGTTGTAGATGCCGCGCTGGCCGGCGATCGACAGCGCGTCGCCGTCGGGGCCCTGCGTGGTGGCGACACCGGGCGTCAGCAGGATGAACGACAGGAAATTGCGCCCGTTGTTCGGAATAGCCCTCACGGCTGCTTCGGACAGCGTGGACGACAGCTCGGTGCGCGACGCATTGACGGGGGTTCTCGTCTTGTCGGTCGCATTCACGGCAGCCAGTTCCGTGACGCGGCGAACGAGGGTGAATGACGATTCCACCACTTGGCCGACCCGCACCACGATGTCACCGCGTGACACCGCGTCGAATCCGACGGCGCGGACGGTCACGTCGTAGCGACCGAGGGGCAGCAGCGTGGCGACAAACAATCCCCGCTCGGACGTACGAAGGGTGCGGGACACATTCGTTTCCTGATGGCGCAGCGTCACAGCGGCGTTGGCAATCGGCCCACCGTCGGACTGCGCGGCAACACCCCGAATGACACCGGTGGTGGCTTGCGACTGCGCGCTCGCCGTCGGTGCGTGACCCACTGCGGCCAGCAACGCCACAACCAGCGCCACCAACATTCTCACGGGCGAACTCGACATCGTGATACAACTCCGTCGGCTAAGGATGTTCGCGGCGGAGCGGTTCGGGACCGGCGCCTCAGCCGGCAAGTCTAATGCGCGGTCGTGGCACTGGTCCAATCCGGTCAACGACACCGTTCGATGACTCTGCCCCGTTGAAACGGTGAAATGGTGCTGGGCCCGGCGTTACAGCGCGATTGGCTGCCGCTTTCGGCAGGTCGCGCGGTCGCGCGCTGACAGCGCACCGGCGCGGCGTAATACCAGCGACGCATCTAGCGTGAACAGCTTCCAGCGCACGATCGACGCCACGGGCAGTCCGGTCGGTGTGAGATCGCGAATGGCGACATCACCGGGCCACTTCCTGTGCGAGGCCGTGGTGATCATGGCCAGCACCAGATAGTGGGCACTGTCGTTGAAGGCGGTCGCCGAACACACCAGCGCCGGTCGCCGCTTCGACGCCTCGCGATCGGAGAACGGAAAGGGCACGACCACCACGTCTCCTGGGCTATAGGTCGGCATAGGCCGCCTCGTCGCGTGCCGAATCCCATTCCGGTGCCAGCGTGGCCTCGAGCTCCTGCAATTCGGTGTCGGCGGGCAGGGCGCGCCGCACGCGCACCCCGTCGCGTTCGATGATGAACTCGATGCGGTCACCGGCGCCGAGGGTGAGCGCCTCGCGCACGGCGCGGGGGATGGTGGCCTGGTACTTGGACGTGAGCGTGGACACGGGCATGGCGCTCCTCCGTAAGACGTAAGAACAGTAATACGTATTACGGTAATGGTTGTCGTCGGGCCGGACAATCGGCGCGTGCCACCACGATGACTGACCACCCGGGAGCCGCCATGGATCACGAATCGCAGCACACACCGACACCGGCCGACGAGTCGCTCACGGACGACACCCTCGAGCAGATGTCTGGTGGTGCAGAACCGGCGAATTGCGCCAAGTGTTACGAACTGCTGTCGAACAAAGCGCGTCACCCCAACGGGACGCCCTTCCCCTGACGCGGATGTTACCGCGAGGCGCCGTCCGGTCGGGTTGCGTGGTATGTTGCGGCGATGCCGCCCCGACTTGGTCCGCTTGGTGATCCCCGATGAGTAGCGTCCGCGACGAGTTGCAAGCGGCGCTCGGCGACGGCTACACTCTAGAGCGCGAGCTCGGGGGCGGTGGCATGTCGCGCGTGTTCGTGGCGCAGGATCATGCGCTTGGGCGCGAGGTGGTGGTGAAGGTTCTCTCCTCCGAACGCGCCGCCGCGCTCAGCGCCGAGCGTTTCACGCGCGAAATCAAGCTCGCGGCCGCACTGCAGGACCCGCACATCGTCCCGGTACTCGTAGCGGGCACCACGAGCGACGGGCTGCCGTATTACACCATGCCCTTCGTGCGCGGCGACTCGCTGCGGGCGCGCTTGGTGGCGGGCCCCGTGCCGGTGGCCGAGGCGCTCGGTATTCTGCGCAACATCGCGCAGGCGCTGGCCTATGCGCACGAGCGCGGCATCGTGCATCGCGACATCAAGCCGGAAAACGTGCTGCTCTCGCGCGGCACGGCGGTGGTGACCGACTTTGGGATTGCGAAAGCGCTCACGGCCTCGACCACCAAGGTCGAGGGGAACACGCTCACATCGTTAGGCACCTCCATCGGCACGCCGGCCTACATGGCGCCGGAGCAGGCACTTGGTGATGTGAACACCGACGCGCGCGCCGATCTGTATGCGTGGGGCGTGGTGGCGTACGAACTGCTGACGGGCGCGCATCCGTTTGCCGCACGGAGCACGCCGCAGGCGATGGTGGCGGCGCATATCAGCGAAGCGCCGCCGCTACTGAACGCAGCGCGCCTGCTGGTACCGCTGGACGTCGCCGCGCTCGTGATGCAGTGTCTGGAGAAGGACCCCGCGCAGCGCCCGGCCAGTGCGGATACGCTGCTCACGCGACTAGCGAGTGTGACCACGGGAAGCGGCGAGCAGGCGGCGGCGCCGAGTCGGCGACGCACGCCACTGGTGGCGGTGAGCGTTGTGGTGGCCGTGCTGGCTGTCGGTGGCTGGGCCCTGCTTCGCCCACGCGCGACCGCATCGAGCGCGTCGCCCACCGGTGCGGAGACCGGCCCCGTGGCGACCGACAGCGCGTCGCCCATTCGCTCGCTGGTTGTGCTCCCCTTCGAAAGTGTGGGCGGCGATACCGCGAACGCGTATTTCGCTGAGGGCATGGCCGATGAGCTGTCGAACGCGCTCGGCAAAGTGCCGGGGTTGCAACTCGCCGGGCGCAGTTCGGCGGCGGCGTTTCGCGGCAAGCAGAAGTCGGC
>CAIUOO010000313.1 GCA_903900795.1 uncultured Gemmatimonadota bacterium
AGATTGACCGCGGGATTGCCGTCCACCAGCAGCAGGTCGGCCTTGTAGCCGGGGCGCACGAGTCCGAGCAGCGGCTCGCCGAGCGTGCGGGCCGAGTGGTAGGTGGCCGACTTGAGCACGTCGAGGGTCTGCATGCCGGTCTCGCGCTGCAGCTGCAGCTCGCGCACCGTGGAGAAGCCCGGCGTGGCCCAGATGTAGTTGTCGTCGGTACCGAAGGCCACGCGGCCGCCGCGCTTGTTGAACTCGTAGATCAGGTCGCCCCAGAGCCGGTACGCCGACGTCCAATTGTACTCGTCGTCGCTGGTCCAGTCGTAGTGATATGCGCCATGAAAGGCGGGATTGGGCATGTTCCAGTTCCACAGCGCCTGATGCGTGTACTTGTCGGTCCACGGCAGCGACGTGGCGCGCAGCACGTCGCGGTTGGCTTCGTACACCACACGCGTGGGGAGCATGGTCACGCCGCACTTCACCAGCGAGTCGGCCACCGCGTTGAGCAGACGCTCCTTGTTGGCGTAAGTCCACACGCGCCCGGCCTCACGGAACCGCTCGCTCTCATTGCCGTACTCGTAGGCACGCGGGAACTGCTGCGCCGATCCGTCCAGCGACGACTCGGCGTACCCGTAGTGATGTTCGATCATCGTCACGCCGGCGCAGGCGGCGCGCACGGCCTGCGTGACCGCGGTGTTGGCCGGCTGCAGGTGGAACGACGTGATCATGCCGTTCTCCTTGGCTGCCTTCGCGATCGCGGTCACGAGCTCCAGCGACCACCCCAGCGGGTCCATGGAAATCACGCGGTTACCGTTGGCGGCCATCGCCTTCACCACCTGCGGCGCCATCGCGGGATCGTCGAGCTGCCGCCCCTTGAACGTGGTCCCGGCGCCGTAGCTCACCAGCGGAAACATGCGCGGCGCGATCATCTCATTGGCCGCGCTTCGCTTCGCTTCCCGCATGCCATCCTCGTAGCCGCGATCGGCGGCGTTCACCATCGTGGTGACACCCATGGCGAGCTTGAGGTAGTACACGTACTCGATTTCCTGCGGCAGCGTACGGATGTGCGTGTGCAGGTCGATCATCCCCGGCATCACGTACTTACCGTTGGCCTCGATGATGCGGTCGCCGGTCATGCGGGGACGCGCACCGGCACGCTCGGCGGTGACGGGATCGAAGGCCACCATCTCGGTGATCATGTTCCCTTCGATCTTGATGTCATACGGGCCGGCCGGCGGACCGCCGTGGCCGGGAATGACCATCGCGTTCCGGATGACCAGCGACGCGTACGGGCCGGCGCCCAGGTCGCCGTAGCTCTTGGTGACGACTGGTGGGGCCGGAGCGGGCGCCGGTGCCGAGGCACGGCGTTGGGCCGCGGCCGGAGCGGCCGCGAGGACCGTCGCGAGTGACGCGGCGGCCAGAGGGAACAGCGACGAACGACGCATGGACAGGGGGCAGAAGCGGGAGCGGGCGCGCGGCACGGCATCAGCCGGCCGCGCCACGGAACGCACGCGAGCCCTCAGACGATACGGCGCGGAACCCAGCGGGGGAAGCGCGGTCTGGCGCCCGGTGCGGCGCCGCGCCGCCCGGTGTGCGCGATTCCCTGACGGCGCGGCCGCCGAGGCGCGCCGATCTTTCCCCCGCCCTCACCCGGACGACCCCTACCGGAATGCCCATGCCCGACCGCCCGCCGCTCGAATACACCGTGCACGCCGAACGGCGTGATGCCTATGGCAGTGTGGCGCACTGCAAGGACGCCACGCTCACCATCGACACCGATCTGGCCGGCCGCTCCGACGCCTTCAATCCGGCCGAACTGCTGCTGGCCGCGCTGGCCGCCTGCATGCTCAAAGGCATCGAGCGCGTGGTCCCGATGCTGCACTTCTCGCTGCGCGATGTGCGCGTGCAGCTGCATGCCGTACGGCAGGACGCCCCACCGCGCCTCGCGTCGATCCGCTACGAGATCGTGGTGGACACCGACGAGCCGGAGCAGCGCCTCGCTCTGCTGCATGTGAACGTGCAGAAGTACGGCACGGTGTTCAACACCGTCGCGCCGGGCACTGACCTGCAGGGCACGCTCACCCGCGCCTGACGGTGAGGGGGCGGCTCTCATCGCTCTTGTCGGACGCGGAGTGCGCCGAGTACCCTTCGGTTCCTTTCATTCCCGGAGCAGCATGCAGCGTTCGGCCATTCTCACCGCAGTCGCGCATGGCCGTGGTCGCACTCGGCAGGTCACGATCCGCAACGTCGGCGACGAGGTCGCGCTGGAGCTGAATATTCAGCTGATGGCCGAGAAGGACGACCGCACCGATTGGCTGGAGGGCACGCGCCCGCGCGTGCTGGGCCCGGGGAAGGAACTGTGCCTCGACATCGCGCAATCGCCGGGGCCGACCGAGTGCAAACTGATCGTGTCGTGGGTGGACGGCCGCGGGAATACGAGCCGGTGGGTTGGGGCGATCTCGCGGCGGTAACGGCGCGGGATGCTGGGATGTCGACAACCCGACAATCACACAAAGTGCGATGTGGACATTTTGTCCATTGCCGATTGGTCTGCCCCCGAATCCTGCTCCAGCGGGACTCACAAATAGGCGGTACGATAGTCGCTGGCCATGAGCCCCCGGACGGGGCGGAGGACAGCATATGCGGACCAGCAAGTACAGCCCAGAGCAGATCGCCCAGGCGCTGCGGCAGGCCGAGAGCGGCACGCCCATCGTGGAGATCTGCTGCAAGTTGCAGGTGACGAAGTAGACGTTCTATCGCTGGATGAAGAAGTTCGGGGAGCTCGGAACGCCGGAGAGTGCCACCGGCCCACTTCCGGGCCACCGCGGCGACCACCGCCAGCATCTCGAGCTCCGCATAAAGTGAGTCGGGCTGGACCAGGTTTGGGGGGCAGACCAAGAGTGTCCCTCGCTCCACTTACGACGCCCCCCAAAATGGGGGGATTACCTTGCCAGCGTCATTGAAACGCTTTTCTCACGAAAGCCGATACCTTACCGAGAAGAACGGACACCGGCGAGCGCTCGTGTTTTTCGTTTACATAAATTGTTTTTCCATTCCAGACGAATGTTGGCCATTGCGCGTTGAATCTTTTTCGGGCGCGCGGCCTCGACTGCACCCCGTCTCTGCTCAGGTAGCAGTTGTTGAAGTAGTAGCAGTCTAGGCGATAGCCCAGTGCCTTCAGAACAGTCAATCGATCGCTCCAATCGTATCCGCACTCAATGACGAGTATCCGTGGAAGCAAAGTCGGATCGATCGCCAGCCAGGACTTGAGAACAGTTACCTCGTGCCCTTCGATGTCCAAGACCAAGACATCGAACGTGAGCTTCAGCTTGGCAAGCAATGATTTATAGGATATAGCTTCGACCTCTATCCTCTTGAATTGCGCTTTATACTGAGTTTGCAGCTCCGCTAGATGATCTGGGCCGTGCTCGCAACTGCTGTTTCCCGGGTGCGAGGAAACCGTAAACTCCAGCATGCCATCCTTGTCTGATAAGGCATAATTCAGGGAATTTTCTTTTGCAGCTTGCAGGAGTTGAAAATCGTCTGGGTTTGCTTCTATATACCAACAGTTGCTCGTTGAGAGGAACTCGTGCGTTTCCTCTCCAAATACGTGTGCCCCGCACTCCAACAGATTTAGGTCTTCCCAGGACACATCATACACTTCGCGTAAAACAGCACTGACTTTTTTCATGGAAGTATCCCACTTCTAGTTGAATTTCAGGCAGTGCCTGGGCGACAGCGCATGCCGCTGCGGGTTTCGCGAGGTGCAGTTTGTTGCGGAGCGCGGACTGCTGCAAGAGCAGTTGCTCGCAGCCCTTGATGCAACCCAGCCGGGCTTCGAGTTGGAGCAGGGCCGCTGCACACCAGCGAAGTTTCTGATCACTCGTGCGCCACCGCGCCACCGCGCCACCGCGCCACCCGCTGCGTTTTGCGTTCGAGGTGAGACATCACGTCGTCGATCAGGTTCGTCGTCTTGAAACACCCCCTGTGTCAGGAGAGTTGTCGCATGAGCGGTGCGAATGCATCGTCCATGCCGATCACCGGTCGGAGGTACGGAGTTGGCTCGCATGCAGACGTACAGTGCCGCATTTAACGCGCGGGTGGTGCAGCCCCATCCCCACCGACCCGCGAGATGAATTCCCTGCTCCTCGCTACCCGCCGTATTTTGGGAGGCGTCCTCTTCCGCTCCGTCGCCGGCCGCCGCATCACCAACGGCGAGCGGCGCGTGTACTGGCGTGCCCTGCAGCATCAGGCCCGCACCCGGGCCCAGCGCCGCGCCAGCGTTCCGCTCTCTGCGACTCGCTATTTCGTCCACATCCCCAAGACTGCGGGGATGAGCATCCATGCCTTCCTGGGCGCCTGCGAACCTGGCGGACCGGGCGCGCCGGAGTTCTTCGACCGCTTCTTCCCACGGGATTTGATCGCGGATCTCGAATCGGCCCGCCGCTGCACCGTCTTCTCCGGGCACTTCCTCGGCTACCTCGATCCGCTCCTTGGCCGGCCGTCGCGCAAGGCCACCGTGCTCCGCGATCCCGTGGAGCGGGCCATTTCGGATTACGCCCACAAGCGTCGCGCTACCACTTTACGACCGATCCCAGTCGACTGGCACCGCCCCCTGCGTGAACTCCTCGACGACCCCGTGGCGGGTGGCAGCCTCGTCAATGTTCAGGCCAGATGGCTCGCGGCGTTGGCCGATGACCCCGTGTGGCTCGGCCTGCCGGAAATGCCAACCAGCATGAGCGACGACGCATTGCTGGACCGCGCCCGCGCTGGCCTCGCACGGATCGAGATCGTCGGGGTGTACGATCAGCTGCCGGAGTTCCTCGGCCGACTCGCCGTCGCATGGGGGCTGCGCGCCCCCGCCCAGATACCCCGGACGAACATCGGCCACAGCCGCCGCGATCTGGAGATCACCGACGATGAGCGGGACCGGTTGCGCGAACTCAATCGGGTGGACTACGCCCTGTACGATGAGGTCGCCGCCTCGCTGCGCGCGTCACCGCCGACAGCGCCTGAACAGCACGGGTGATACGCGTCTTGTTCACGTGGGGCTGATCTTGGCGGAGATCGTCGCAGCCCCTGCCCTCCTCACCGCTCAGATCAGCAGCGCCACGATCGCCCCCAGTCCGAGCGTGTTGACGCAGAAGGTGGATGTCCGGCTGCCCCCGCGTGCGCTAGCCGCCTGCCAATGGTTGAGGCGCACCACGACATCGGCCAGCTCCACCAGTTCGCGGCAATCGTCGGCCAGTGGCGCATTGCCCATGACCATCAAGCAGCAACGCTCCAGGGTGCGGAGCGCCTTTGCCAGCGCGCAGCGAGTCGCGGCCTGTAAGACGCGTCGTTCATGGGCGCTTCTCTCCCAGCGGCGTGGCCGGATTGCCGACCAGCGTGCACGCGGTATTACGGTTGCGCACCACCACGGCACCGGCGCCAACAACCATGTCGTCGGCGAGTTCGATCCGCGGCCGTATGGTGACGCCGGCCCCGAGATCACACCGCCGACCGACCACCACACCACCAGCCAGACAACTCCGCGGGCCGACGTTCGTGAACGATCCGATGCGGTTCTCGTGGCTGATCACGGCGGCCAGATTCACGAGCACGTGCTCGCCCAAGTGGATATGGGTTTCCAGGATGGCGTGGGCCAACACGATGCACCCCGCTCCGATGGACACGTGCGGACCGATCAGGGCACTGGGGTGCACAAGGGTGGGCGCTCGAAAGCCAGCCGCCGCGTAACGCCCGGCCACGGCCTCGCGTTGAACCGGATCCCCGATCGCGATCACCACGTGCTCGCGCCCCGGATCGGCAAGGGCCAGAAAGTCCTGCTCCGACTGCACCGCCAGGCCTTCCACGTCGAAGCTGGGTGGGTGGGCGATCACGAACCCACCGACCTCGTCGGTGCGGTCGCCGAGATCCTTGAGCAGCGCCCACACCTGCAGGGCTGCTCCACCGGCGCCCACGATCCAGACCCGCCGGCGTGCCTCAGACGTCGGTGGATGACTCACCCGCGCACCGTCGTGTGCGGTGCAAAATACTCCACCATGGCCGCCGTGATCCGATCGATGGTATGCTCATCGAGACGCGAGTACGTCGGCAGGTTCAGCCCTGTCTCACCGAGCAGGCGCGCATGATCGAGGCGCCGATGGCCATGAAACCGGCCATCCTGATAGACCGGCAAGGTGTGCAACGCATGAAAGAAGGGGCGGCTGTCGATTCCCCGCTCTCGGAGGAACGCCATCAGGGGGTCACGGTGTCGTCCGGGCACCCGCAGGCTGAACAGCCAGTGCACATGCCGGCTCTCCGGGTCCTCCGAGGCCAGTTGCCACCCGAAGCGATCCGCGTAGGGCAGCAGACGTTCGCGGTAGGCGCCGGCAATCCGGAGGCGTTGCTCCAGCAGCTGATCGACCCGTTCGAGCTGGGCACAGCCGATGGCCGCGGCGAGATTCGTCATCCGGTAGTTGTAGCCAACCACGGAGAACCAGTAACGACGTTCGGGGTCCATCCCCTGGCCTTTGTACAGCCGCAGCTGCTCGGCGAGCAGATCGTCGTCGGTTGTGACCATGCCGCCTTCACCGGTGGTGACCAACTTGTTGCCGAAGAAGCTGAACGCGGCGGCCAGTCCCCACGCGCCGGCCTTCCGCCCGCCGATCGTGGCGCCATGGGCTTCGGCGGCGTCTTCGATCAGATGCAATCCGTGTCGCGCGGCGAAGGCCCGCAGGGCGGGCATCGCACACGGTCGCCCGTACAGGTGCACGGCGATCAGCGCCTTGCACCGCGGGGTGAGGGCTTCCTCCAGCCGCTCCGGATCCAGATTCCAGGTTGTCGGATCACTCTCGACCAGAACGGGCGTGGCGCCGGTGTAGGTGACCGCATTGGCGCTGGCGATGTACGTGAAACTGGGCACCAGCACCTCGTCGCCGGGCCCGATGCCGAGGGTGGCGAGAATCAGATGCAGCGCGACGGTTCCGTTGCAGCAGGCGATGGCATGCTTGACGCCACAGTAGGCGGCGAACTCCCGTTCGAACCGGTCGATGAAGCGACCGCTGGAGCTGATCCAGCCCTCGTCGAGCGCCTCGTTGACATACTGTCGTTCGCGGCCCCGGAGATCCGGTTCGGTGACGGGAACGAGTGGGGTGATCATACGGCGTCGTTCCAATGAATGCGGATCGCACAGTGCGCCGAGAGGATCGGGCGCTGGGGGGTGTCGCTCCATCGCACGGGCGCCCACCGTCGAACGGCGCGCGCCACCAGCCGCTGCAGGAGTGGGGCCACGCGCCGGCCGATCGGGTGCGCCCACAGCCCGCTGGGTTCGAGCGAGGTGATACGCAGGTCGTACTCCCGGCGGGGACCGGGGCGGGCCTCGATGTCCACGCGGAGGCGGTTGGTGCGCTCAGCGGCGAGCACCAGCCGCCAGTGGTGGACATGGGCGTGGAACATCACGTCTGGGTCCAGAGCGGGCATTCCGCCGGTGCGGTCGCCAACATCGCTGCCCACCGTGTCCGGCAACGCCGCGCCCTCGGCGGTGCGCATCGTCACCGAGCCGATTCGCCAGAGTTGTTTCGCCCAGAGATCGACCGGATGAAGGATGGCGGTCCCCGTGTCCGCCCAGACCGTCATCCCCGCCGCCCGGGCATCCTTGCAAAGGCCGACCAGTAGCCCGTCGTCGTAGGTGCCTCTCATGCGTAGGCCGCCGTCGAGCACGCGCCGCGAGAACAGCACGCAACTGCCGACGCTCTGCATCGGGATCAGCGCATGGCCCCGATAGTGCGGATGAAAGGGTGGATCGTTCTGCCAGTGCTTCCCATCGATGCCGCAAAATCCCCACGTGTCGTAGAAGAGTCCGCCCAGGAAAATGACCGGGGCTACGACGTCCACATCGTGCCGAAGCAGCCGACGCAGGATCTCGGGGGGAACGCACAGATCCGACTCGAGCCACAGCACGTGGGTGTGCTGGCTGTCGGCGGGGATCAGGTCGAGGCAGGCGTTGCCGGCCCGGGCCCAATTGCGGGCCAACGCCGCCTTGTTCGTGGCTCCGCCCACATCGAGGCGACCAATGGTGACACGGTGATCGTCGTGGGCCCACGCCTGCAGAAACGCCCAGGAGCCGTCGCTGCTGTCCCCTTCGAGGCAGTAGAGGTGCCAGCGGGTGGTCTCGTCGACCATGAGCGACTCGATCTGACGCCGGAAGTACGCCAGATAGGGCATGCCATTCCGCACCAGCGTACAGATGCTCACCATTCGCATCGGGGGTAACGACTCGGCGGTCAACGACGACGCACCAGCGGCCAGCGGCGCGTCCGCGCCTGACCGGGCGCTTGGTTGCAGTTCACAAAGAGGGGTGAATCGTTGGTGCCGTCGGGCTCCCGCCGCCGCATCTCCTGATACGCTTCGCCGTTCAGGATCTCCATCAGCGTTTGCGTGGTCAGGGTCGTGATCGGAGCAACAGGGCATCACGCGGCCGTCCCAGCAGACGATGATACTCTCCGCGAGCAACTTGCACGGGAACGCCCGCTGGCGCAAATGGTCCCGAACAGCCGTCGGGGCCAACGTGATGAAAGCGTCCACCTGATTGGCCATGTGACGAAGGGATTGAACAGCGCCTCGTCCGCCCCGGCCTCGAGCCAGTAGCACCGGAACTCGGCCAGCTCCGTCTCGGTCTCGATAGGAAATTCAATCGAGGTGGCGGGGACGATACACCCGCCGGGTGGCAGCGTTGACGGTGACATGGACCTTTCGTTCAGCCAGGCACTGGCTGGAGAACAGAGCACCTAAAATCACCATCAACAATGTATTCCAGCGGTTTCAGGCCAGCTTTTTGCACCAAGAGATCACGTGATTTACCGGGGAAGAAGAAAAGATGGAATCGCGTGTACTCATAGCAATACTCATAACATGGTGTCGCATGGGCCATGCGGCCCTCCGGCTGCAACCAGGCCGCCATCGCCTGCAGCTCAGCGACTGGATCACGAAAATGCTCGAGAACATTATTGGAGAATATGCCATCAAAATGCATCGCATTGATTGCGGCACGATTCAGCTGCCAATCATTGGTATCGCCAGCCGCAGAAGCGTGCGGCTCATAGCCGAACACTTGCCAGCCATCAGCACGCAAGACCTGAAGGGAGCGCGACCAGGATCCCGAACCGAAATTAAGGTAGAGGCCATCTCGCTTGGGTTGCAAAGCGTGAAACGCCCTCAACTCAGATTCAGTGGAATCACCCTCGGCGTACGCTTGGTAATGCGATTCATAGTCCTGCGACAATTCCGCGTCGGTCAACTCAAACATCTTGTCGGGGCCATAAATGAGATCACAGGCTGGGCATTGATAGCGCCGTACAGTGCCACCACCAAAGATGCAGTGTGTCTGATAGGCTTTCAGTTCGGTGAGTTGGCTTTCTGTCTCGCAAAGAGGGCAAATCCTGCTCTGTTGTTGCGTGAGCGACCGGCGGTCCATAGCATCGACGCAGCTCCAGCGGCAGGCAATCTGACTTCGCAGTAAGTCTGTTCGAGCTTGGCGAAGATCATGCTGAGTAGCGCGAGTCAGCGAACCCCATCGAACCGCAGGATTGCTGGATTGACCGGTTTTGCGGTGAATGATTTGAAATCCAGTCATCGCCAGTAAGTGATTGATCCTTCGAAGCAAAGGCATAGTGAATGCGTTTTTGGCGGCGACCACGAAGATGTGGGGCTATCCCAAGGCTCGTTGAAATTCGATTGGTGCGCCCACACTGACGTGTTGATCCTAGCCAGGATTCGCACTCCAGCGCAGAGACGCCACCCATACCAACAGTACGAAAGAACATCGTCGCGCACCAGCCACCCGCTTCCCCGCAGACCGCGGTGCCGGCTGACGATGGCACCGTCACGCTGGCGGTGATCCAGGCGCTGATTCCGTTGGGCCTCAAGGCGATCGAGGACGCGCTGCAGCAGGCGTTGGTGGGCCGACGCTATCCGCACGGCGAGGGCGCGAAGCGCTCGTCGTAGACCCTCTGCAGGCGATGCAGATGGTCCGACACCAACCGAAAGTGCGGCGATGCCTGCGGGCGTCGGGGTTGGTAGACGCCACACGCCGCCGAGGCCGCATCGGGCATGCGCGCGCCGGGACCGAGGAGTGTCGCGTATACGTTCGATTGGGGTGCGGACCATCACCGTAGTGTTGCGCGACGGGCCGTTTCGACGCACCATCCGCGTGGTGCCGACCTCACGATGCTTGCTGCAGACGGGGAACGAACTGTGCCTCGACATCGCGCAGTCGCCGGGCCCGACGGAGTGCAAGCTGATCGTATCGTGGGTGGACGGGCGCCGGAATACGGGCCGGTGGGTTGGCGCGATCTCGCGGCGGTAACGGCGTGGGATGCTGGGATGTCGACAACCCGACAATCACATAAAATGTGATATTAACGCTTTGTACACATAGAACATTTTCGTGATATATCAGACGCGACGCAGTGTGCAGAACACCGGCCGCGCCGCCGTCCTGCACATCCTTCATATGGGAGACGAGTGTGTTACTTGCTTTCCGGCGGTCTTCGCTCGCGCTGGCGCTCTTCAGTCTTGCGGCTTGTACCAATACCGACGCCATCACCGCTGCCGAAGCGCTTGGCACCATAAGAATGTTTTCGGTGGGGACAGGTCAGGGCGTTGACCCGTCTGGCTCCGGCAGCACCCATGAACTCATCGTGCGCGGCACCAACGAGGTGTACTTCGTTCAGCAGAAGCAGGAGCGTGTGGGCACGATCACGACCAATCCCCGCAATCCGCAGGGCGAGGTGACGTTTCGTCAGATGCCCAAC